>JBOHSC010000256.1:0-2687 GCA_050733115.1 Gemmatimonadales bacterium | reverse complement strand
GCGCCGACCAGCAGAGCGGGTTCTTCGGCGAGCTCGACGCGGCCCTCTCGACGCTCGGCACGAACATCAGCAGCGGCGCGTACAACGGCGACCCGGCCAGACTCGCGCTGGCCCAGTCCACCCTCGCCGCCGCCAACGCGCTCGGGAGCGACCTCTTCGATCTCCTCGCTGATCCCTCCACCGCCTCGCCCTTCGTTCCCACTGCCTCGAGCACTGCGGGCGCCGCGGTCGAGGCCAAGGTCACCGCACTTCAGACGACCCTCGCCAACGATCTCGGCGTGACCGGATTCAGCGCCTCGCCCGTGTTGCCCGTGACGCCGGTGACGCGCGAGGAGCTCATCGCATTCCTCTCCGACCCCACCGGCCCGGTGGGTCTCCGCGCCAACGATCAGAAGGTCACCTACCGGGGCGACGGCGAGACCGGAGTCGCGCTCACCCTTCTCGACCATTGGGACCGCGACGAGAGGCGCGGCGGCTTCCGCGCCGCCGTCGAGGGACTCGTGCGATTTCCTACCGGCCTCCCTCCCCGAACCGACCGGCTCTTCGCCGTGGGCACCGGAGACGGACAGACCGATCTCGAGATGCGAGTCACCGCCGACCTCGGTACCGGCAACGTCGGGGTGCGCCTCGAGGGCGACTACAATCGCCAGCTTCCCGCCGACATCGCCGCGCGCGTTGCACCTGCCACGGCGCCGTTCGCCGGGACCGGGCTCGTCACCATCGTAAGGAACGACCCGGGAGACATCACCACACTCACCGCGCGGCCCTTCTTCCGCCTCGCCCGCACCCTCGCGATTCAGGGAACGGTGCTGCACTGGTCGCGTGGCGCCGACAATGTGACCTACCCAAGCGCCGCCGACGAGATTCCCGGCGTGGATCCGAGCGTGCTGACGGTGGACACGAAGGCGACGGCGACGGTACTGGGCATCGGGCTCACCTACGCAAACCCTGGGGCGCTCAGGCCGGGAGGAAAGGGATTGCCGGTGGATGCGGGGTGGAGCTACCAGCGAGTGGTGAGGGCGACGGGGGGACGGGTGGCCAACACCCACAGCCTGACGGCGCACTTCCGGGTGTACTTCCGCCTCTTCTAGGAAACACTGCTACTGGCGGGCGCGGGCCTCCCGGCGGAGGAGCGCCTGCGCATGCCGCCGGGCCGCGTCGCCTTCCGCGTCGCCCAGCATCCGCGCGATCTCGGCGACACGATCCTCGCCATGGATCGCCTGCACATCGCTCGTCGCGAGTCCCTCACGCGCCTCCTTCGACACGACGAGATGCCGGTCGGCGCGCGCCGCGATCTGGGGGAGGTGGGTGATCACCAGCACCTGATGGCGCTCGGCCACCTCGGCGAGCGCATCGCCCACCCGGGCGCCCACCTCACCGCCGATCCCCTGATCCACCTCGTCGAACACCATCGTACCCACCGCATCGTGCCGCGCGAGGACCACCTTGAGCGCGAGCATGAGCCGGGAGAGCTCACCGCCCGATGCGGCGCGGGCCAGCGGGCGCGCGTCGATGCCGACGTTGAGCTGCACGTCGAAGCGCACCTCTTCCTGCCCGCGTGAGCCCGGCTCGCCGAGCGGCTCGAAGACCACGTGCAGCTTGCCCCCGGGAATACCGAGCTTGGGCAACAGCCGGTTGACGCCTCGCGCCAGTCGGTCGGCGGCCTCGCGCCTGCGCTCGGTGAGTGACTCGGCGGCCGAGCGGAGCGCCGCCTCCGCGGCCGTGCGACGTGCCGCGAGCCCGCGCAGATCCACGTCGGCGGTATCGAGGAGGTCGAGCTCCGTGGCCGCCGCGTCTCGCGTGGCGAGCACTGCCTCGACGGTAGCGCCGTGCTTCTGGCAGAGACGATGGATGACGTCGCGCCGCTGCTCCACCTCGGCCAGTCGCCCGGGATCTTCCTGGATGTCCTCGGCGTAGGCCGACGCCAGTCGCGCGAGCTCGGTGAGATTGGCGTACGCCGCATCGAGCAGCTCGCGCCATTCCGCGGTGCCGGGATCGGTCTTCTCGATCGAGGCGAGGGCGCGGCCCGCCTGCGAGAGGGCGCCGAGCGCACTGCCGGAGTCGCCCTCGAGCAGCTCGGCGATCCTCCCCGCCTGCTCCCCCAGCGCTCCTGCCTGGCTCAGCCGCCTGGCCTCGAGCTGGAGCGACTCGTCCTCTCCAGGCCTGAGCCGCGCCTGCTCGACTTCCCGGACGACGTGGCGGAGGTAGTCGGCACGCCGGCGCACTTCGTCGCGCCGCGTCGCCAGCGACGACTCTTCGGCGCGGAGCCCGGCTACGGTGGCATGCGCGTCGGCCACGGCGCCGCGTTCCGCCTCCGCATGGGCAAAGGCGTCGAGGATGTCGCGCTGCGCATCGGTGCGGAGGAGCGACTGGGTCTCGTGCTGGCCGTGGAGATCGACGAGAACAGCGCCGAGCTGGGCGAGCACCGAGGCAGTAGTGGGGCTGCCGTTCACCCAGGCGCGGGAGCGTCCCTCCAGAGACACCTCGCGCCGGACCACGACCCGTCCGTCTTCGACGTCGAGGCCGAGTGCCTCCACGGCACGGCGGGCATGGCCGTCGATCCCCTCGAAGGCTCCTTCGACGATGGCCTTGGCGGCGCCGGGGCGGACGCTGCCGCCGGCGGCCCGTTCGCCGAGGAGGAGTGCAAGGGCGTCGACGAGCATGGACTTGCCGGCGCCGGTCTCGCC
>JBOHSC010000255.1:0-7404 GCA_050733115.1 Gemmatimonadales bacterium | reverse complement strand
CCATCTGCCTGGGACTGGCGCTGCGGGTGGCGTGGGACTCCAGACAGTCTGGCTATCCTGATGTCTAGTAACGACTTGGCCGCAGGGGCCTAGCGCGGGGGGGCCCAATGACCGAAATTGCACCGGTTCCCCTGGCCGCTGGCTTCCCTCTTCTGATGATACCTATCTCCTATGGCCGTGATGGCATGGTTTAAGAAAGAACGGAAGCCCCGGAAGTCGCAGCGCGAACGGCTGGAAATTCCGCCTGACGCGTGGGAAAAGTGCGACGGCTGTGGCCATATCGACATCCGCGAGAAGTTCGAGAAGGCGCTGAACGTCTGCCCCGAGTGCGGCCGCCATCGCCGGATCAGCGCGGAGGAATACATCGAGCTGCTCACCGACCAGGGGACATGGCGCGAGCTGTACGCCGGCCTCCGGTCGGTGGATCCGCTCAATTTCGAGAATTACGCCGAACGCCTGGTCGCGGCTCGGAAAAAGGGCGGCGACGGCGATGCCATCATCACGGGAACGGCCAAGCTCGACGGCCTCCCGTTCAATCTGGGAGTGATGAATTTCAGTTTCATGGGCGGGTCGATGGGGTCGGTGGTGGGCGAAAAGATAACGCGACTCGCGCGACGCTCCCACGAAAAGAAGGTTCCCCTCGTCCTCGTCTCCACCTCCGGTGGCGCCCGGATGCAGGAAGGCGTCCTCTCCCTGATGCAGATGGCCAAGACCTCCGCCGCCATCGCCCAACTCCACCGCGATTCGATCCCCTACATTTCAATCCTCACCGACCCCACTACCGGTGGCGTGTCGGCGTCGTTCGCCATGCAGGGTGACGTGATCCTCTCGGAGCCCGGTGCAGTCATCGGATTCGCCGGCCAGCGGGTCATCAAGCAGACGATCGGCCAGGATCTGCCCGAGGGCTTCCAGACCGCCGAGTTCCTGCTCGAGCACGGCCAGATCGACGACGTGGTTCCCCGGGCGTCCCTGCGCGACACCACCGCCCGACTGCTACGTCACATGCAGGGGCAGCGCCCCCACGTGGAGCTGGCCGAGCAGAGCTGACGCCCGAGCCTGCCCCACGACCGGCGCCCCACCCACGGCCAGCTTGGGTGGGGCGTCTTGGTTCACGCCAGGACGCCATGACGCTGAGCTACGACGAAGCACTCGCCTTCCTCTTCCCCCGGACCACGACCATCAAGTTCGGGCTCGCGACCACGCGCCTTCTGCTCGAGGCCGTGGGGAACCCGCACGAGGTGGTCCCGGCGATTCATGTCGGCGGCACGAACGGGAAGGGGAGCGTGTCGACCCTCGTGGCGGCGGCGCTGGAGGAGGCAGGATGGCGGGTGGGACTCTACACCTCACCGCACCTCGTCTCCTTCCGGGAGCGGATCAGGGTGAACGGCGTGCCGATCGGAGAAGAGGCGGTGGCGATGTGGACCGACCGCCTCCGGGAAACGATCCTGAAGCACAAGGCGACGTTCTTCGAGGCCACGACCGCCATCGCATTTGCCGACTTCGCCGGGCGCGGCGCCGAGATCGCCGTCGTCGAGGTGGGCCTCGGCGGTCGTCTCGACAGCACCAACGTCATCCGACCGCTCGTGAGCGCCGTCACGAAGATCGAGCGGGACCACATGAAATACCTGGGAGATACGCTGGAGCTGATCGCCCGGGAGAAGGCCGGAATCGCCAAGCCGGGAGTGCCCTTCGTGATCGGCGAGCGCGATCCGGGGCTGGTGGCGGTACTGCGCAGCGAGGCGAGGCGGGCGGTTGCCGAAGCCGATCCGGCAGGGAAGGCCGATGTGCGGGTCGTTCCTCCCGCCTACGAGTGGCGCGGGTCCCTCCGGCTCGCCGGACCGCACCAGCGGCGAAACGCCGGCGTCGCTCACGGGGTCCTGATGGCGCTGCCCCAGCCCTACCGGCCGCCGCCCGAGGCGGTCGAGCGGGGATTCGGGTGCGCCCGGGTGGCTGGACGGCTCGACCGGCGAGGAAAGTGGCTCTTCGACGTGGCCCACAACCCCGATGGAATCCGAGCCCTCGTCGCCGCCATCGAATCGAATCCACCGCCCCGACCGCTCCACGCCCTCGTCTCGATCCTGGGCGACAAGGAGTGGCCCGAAATGCTGGTGGAGCTCGACCGGGTGATCGATCGCGGCGTGCTCACCGTCGCTCCAACGGCAGCGGGCAGGGGATGGGATGCCCGCTGGCTTCGGCGCTGGCTCCGCGACCGCGGCCGTCCTCCCGCGCGCTCGGTGTGGACCCTCGAGCCGAACTTCCGCGAGGCGCTGGAGCTGGTCCCGGAGGGGGCGGGAACGGTGCTGGTGACGGGGTCGTTCCACACGGTGGGAGACGTGATGACGGAGTTGGGGATGGAGGTCTGAGCGGGGCTTCGTGACTCCTGATTCTCACCCCGTGCCCCGTCGCCCGCGACATACTATTTTCCTCCCCATGCAATCCCAGGCCCTGCCGGGCTTTCGCGATTTTTACCCTGCCGACCTCGCGCTCCGCTCCCACATCTTCCGAACCTGGAGGGCGGTGGCCGCGCGCTACGGCTTCGAGGAGTACGATGGCCCGCCCCTCGAGCCTCTGGAGCTGTACACGGCCAAAAGCGGGGATGAGATCGTCGGGCAGCTCTACGAGTTCGAGGACAAAGGGAAGCGACGCGTTGCGTTGCGTCCGGAGATGACGCCCACGCTCGCCAGGATGGTCGGGGCGCGCGCGAACGGCCTGAAGAAGCCGATCCGGTGGTTCTCTATTCCCCAACTCTTCCGCTACGAGCGGCACCAACGGGGGCGGCTTCGGGAGCATTTCCAGCTCAACTGCGACCTGATCGGAGAGCCGGGTCCGCTCGGCGACGCCGAGATCGTGGCGCTCGCCCTCGACGTGATGCGGGCATTCGGGCTTGGCCCCGCCGACGTCCGGGTACGGCTCTCGGACCGGCGGCTGCTCGCCGCCGTGCTCGCCGATATCGGCCTCGGGGGCGAAAGGGAGTCGCTGGCCCACCACGCGCTCGACAAGCTCGGCCGCTCGGAATACGCTGCGCGAAAGCAGGCGTTGCTCGACGCGGGAGGACCGGCGGCCAGCATCGACGCACTCGAATCGCTCAAGGACTTGAGGAGCCTCGACGAGGTCGGGCGCCGCTTCCCCCGCGCCGCGGCGGCGACGGAGCCTCTCCGCGTCATGCTCGATGCGCTGGGCGCGATGGGACTGGGCGACTTCGTCGATCTCGACCTGACCATCGTGCGCGGCCTGGCCTACTACACCGGGACCGTCTTCGAGCTGTTCGATGCGGGAAAGTCGCTGCGCGCCATCTGCGGAGGCGGACGTTACGACAATCTCCTCGAATCGCTCGGCGGCGTGGATCTCCCTGCGCTTGGATTCGGGATGGGCGACGTCGTCCTCGCCGAGCTGCTGCGCGACCGCGGCGTGGTCCCGGCGGAGGTTTCGCCAATCGACGTGTTCGTTACCGGGGTGACCCCGGACGATCTGCCCCACGTCCTTGCGCTGGCGCATGAGCTGCGCGACGCGAACCTGCGAGTCGAGTACGCACTCGGCGTCCAGGCGCTGGGGAAGCAGCTCAGCCTGGCGGACTCCCGCGGTGCGCGGCTGGCGGTCGTAATCGGCCCCGACGACCGTGCCCGGGGCGAAGTGATGGTCAAGGAGCTGATGGGGAAGACGCAGACCGCGGTGCCGCGTGCCGAGGTAGTGATCCGTATTGGTGAGATTGTCGGGCCGCGGTGAATAGAAGAGTCAAGGAGACCCGATGGCCGACGTAAAGGCGCTCACTACCCGGGCAACCGATTTCAGCGCCTGGTACAACGAGTTGATCGCCCGTGCCCAGCTGGCCGACTACAGCCCGGTGCGCGGGTGCATGGTCATCCGGCCGAACGGATATGCCATCTGGGAGCAGATGCAGCGTGCGCTCGACCAGATGTTCAAGGATACCGGCCACCAGAACGCCTACTTCCCACTCTTCATTCCCCAGAGCTTTCTGGCGCGTGAAGCTCAGCACGTCGAGGGATTCGCGCCGGAGACGGCGGTGGTCACTCACGGTGGTGGCAAGCTGCTCGACGAGCCGCTGGTCGTCCGGCCCACCTCCGAGACGATCATCTACGCGATGTACGCCAAGTGGATCCAGAGCTATCGCGATCTGCCGTTGCTCATCAACCAGTGGGCCAACGTCGTCCGCTGGGAGATGCGCACGCGCCTCTTCCTCCGCACCACGGAGTTTCTCTGGCAGGAGGGCCATACCGCCCACGCCACCGAGGAGGAGGCCGAAGAGGAGACGCGGCGCATGCTGGGCGTCTACCGCACCTTCATGGAAGAGTGGATGGCGATGCCGGTGGTCACCGGCCGGAAGACCGACAGCGAGCGATTCGCGGGCGCACTGCGCACCTACAGCTGCGAGGCGCTCATGCAGGACAACAAGGCGCTCCAGGCCGGCACGAGTCACAACCTCGGCCAGAACTTCGCCCGGGCGTTCGAGGTCACCTTTCAGACCGCCGCGGGCGGACTCGACCACGTCTGGAACACGTCGTGGGGAGTCTCCACCCGCCTGGTCGGCGCCCTGATCATGACGCACGGCGACGATGCCGGGCTGGTGTGCCCGCCGCGCCTCGCCCAGTACCAGGTCGTCATCGTGCCGATCTATCGTACCGACGATGAGCGCGCATCCATTCTGGCGGCCACCGACAAGCTCAAGCAGGAGATCGCCGCCGGTGGCATCCGCGTTCACGTCGACGCGCGGGACGGCATGAAGCCCGGCGCCAAGTACTTCGAGTGGGAAGGCCGGGGCGTCCCTCTCCGCCTCGAGGTGGGGCCGCGAGATGTCGCCTCGGGCACGGTCATGCTCGCCCGCCGGACGGGAGGGAAGAAGGAGCCGCTCGCCATGGCCGCCATCGCGACGCAGCTCAACGCCATCATGGAAAGCATGCAGTCCGGCCTCCTCGAGGCCAGCCGCGCGCGCCGGGAGTCCGCCAGCATTCGCGGCGCCACCAAGGACCAGTTCCTGGCCCACATCGAGGGCGACGGCGGCTTCGTGTACAGCGGATTCTGCGGCCGGGCTTCGTGTGAGGCGGAGATCAAGGAGCAGACCAAGGCGACGATCCGGGTCCTGCCCGACGAGGAGTTCCGCTCCCCCGTCGCGCCGACGACCTGCATGTGGTGCGGTCTGCCGAGCGTCGCCGAGGCGGTGTGGGCCAAAGCGTACTGACCGGCGGCGTGCCGGGCCTCTTCGCCGACGCCGGCCTCACCCGTGAGGCCGGGGTGTTGCGATTGGGAGACGTTTCCCTCTCGGACATCGCGGCTGCAGCCGGCACCCCGGTCTACGTCTACAACGCCGGCGCCATTCGCGAGCGGTATCGCGAGCTCGATCGCGCCCTTGCCCGCATCCTCCACCGCATCTGTTACGCCGTCAAGGCCAACAGCACGCTCGCCATTCTCCGCATTCTCCGCGATCTCGGCGCCGGCGCCGACATCGTCTCGGGGGGCGAGCTGGCCCGTGTCCTCGCCGCCGGCTTCGACCCCTCCCGCATCGTCTTCAGCGGCGTCGGCAAGTCGCCCGGCGAGCTGCGCGTCGCCATCCGCGCCGGTCTCGGGCATCTCAACGTCGAGTCGCGCGAGGAGCTCGACCGCATCGCGGTGATCGCCGACGAAGAGCGCCGGCCGGTGTCCCTGGGCATCAGGGTAAACCCCGACGTCACCACCGAGACGCACCCGTACATCTCGACCGGCAAGAGCGGCATCAAGTTCGGCGTGCCGATCGACCAGGTGGCCGAGGCGGCGGCATTTATCGCCGCGCATCCGCGGCTCGAGCTCACCACCCTGGCCATGCACCTCGGCAGCCAACTGGTGGACACGGCCCCGTTTCAGCAAGGGATCAGTCGCCTCCTCGAGCTGGCACGGAGCCTCCGGGCCGCGGGCATCACGTCCCTCGAGGTGCTCGACATCGGCGGCGGCCTGGGCATCCGGTACGGCGACGAGCCCTCGATGGACCCTCGCCGGTTCGCCGACGCCGTTGTGCCGATGATCGCGCCCACCGGCTACACCACCTACCTCGAGCCCGGCCGCTATCTCGTCGGCAGCGCCGGAGTGCTGGTCACCGAGGTGCTCTACCGCAAGCATTCAGGCGGCAAGGAATTCATCGTGGTGGATGCGGGGATGAACGATCTGGTGCGGCCGAGCCATTACCAGGCGTACCACGAGATTGTCGAGGTGGAGGAGATGGGACGTGCTCCGATCAAGGTCGACGTGGTCGGGCCCGTTTGCGAGACCGGCGACTTCCTTGCGCTCGACCGCTCGCTGCCCGGTGTGGGCCCGGGCGAGCGGCTGGCCATCCTGGGTGCCGGCGCCTACGGGTTCGTGATGGCGTCGAACTACAACTCACGGCCGAGGCCGGCGGAGGTGGTGGTGGACGGCGGCTCGTGGTGGGTAGCGCGGCCGCGCGAGACCGTCGAAGAGCTGTACGCCCAAGAGCGTTTGTCACCCTGAGCGAGGACATGCCCCAGCATCACGATGGAATCCTGATCATCGACTTCGGCTCCCAGTACACCCAGCTCATCGCGCGGCGGGTGCGCGAGGCGCACGTCTACTGCGAGATCCACCCGCCGACGCGAACGGTCGAGTGGATTCGCGACTGGAAGCCGCAGGGCATCATCCTCTCCGGAGGGCCTGCATCGGTTTACGGGGAGAGCGTCCCCACCGCCGATCCGGAGCTTCTCGAGCTGGGAACGCCGGTGCTCGGGCTCTGCTACGGCATGCAGCTCCTGGCCCATCTCTCGGGCGGACACGTCACCGCGGCCTCGCGCCGGGAATACGGGCGCGCCAACGTCACCGTGCTCGGTGGGCGGCTCTTCGACGGCTTCGGGCGCGGCGAGGAGACACCGGTCTGGATGAGTCACGGCGACCATGTGGACATGGCGCCTCCGGGCTATGAGATCACCGCCTCGAGCGACAACTCTCCGATCGCCGCATTCGAGCACCGCCAGCGCCCTCTCTTCGGCGTGCAATTCCACCCCGAGGTGGCACATACTCCGCGCGGCCGCGAGATCATCGACAACTTCCTCTTCGAGGTTTGCGGCTGTGTCCCCGACTGGACGCCGGGGCACTTTGTCGAGAGCGAAATGGCCCGCGTCCGTGAAAGCGTCGGACCCACCGGGCGAGTGATCTGCGGCCTTTCCGGCGGGGTGGACTCCTCGGTGGCCGCGGTGCTGGTGCACCGCGCCGTCGGCGACCGCCTCACCTGCATCTTCGTCGATCATGGACTCCTCCGTCTCCACGAGCGGGAGCAGGTGGAGGTCACCTTCCGGCGCCATCTCGGCATCGACCTGCGCGTGGTCGACGCCTCCGACCTCTTTCTCGAACGGCTGGCAGGCGTCGCCGACCCCGAGGAGAAGCGGCGGAGAATCGGGCACACCTTCATCG
>JBOHSC010000254.1:0-11574 GCA_050733115.1 Gemmatimonadales bacterium | reverse complement strand
GCTAGGTAGTGAGAGACATAGCCCTAACGGGCCCCAGGGATTTTGGCCTTGCAGCCTGGGTGATGAAAATTGCTAAGGCTCCGGTCCCGGCGAGCGTATGCTCAGCCGGGATTTGTGTTTCCAGCCTTCTTGATCCTGCCCTTTGCCGGCTCGGTAATGGTTCCCTTGAGCGAATCGGTGACGTACCGGGCCAGCAGATCCACCGCGCGCGGCGCGGAGGACCGGTTGTCGCATCCCTCTCTGGCCTCGGGCACGTCGTAGCCGTCGCCCTGTTCGCACGCCGGGTACACCGGGAATGCCACGGCCAGAGTGTCACCAGGGTGGATGGTCCCGCCGCTCTGGCGGGTCAGGTCGCCGACAATCCGCTTGCCGGACGGGCTGGCGGGGTCGTAGGTGAACGCGACCCCCGAGACCTGCAGAAACGGTCCCTTGCCGAGCGACCCGTCGGCGACGCCGTGCTCCAGGATCTCCCGGAGGCGTGCGCCGGTGAGCTTGAACTGGATGACCCGGGTCTCGTCGGAGAAGAGAAAGATGGCCTCGATCTGGTAGTTGCTAACGGGTCCGGGCTTGATGACGTCGTCCAGGCGGAGCGTGCCGGCGTTGAGCATGGCCACGTCGACCCCGGTGCCGGCGCGCATGGCATCGGCGACCAGGTCACCCAGCATCGACTCCTGGCTTCTCCCGATCACGTCACGCGCGTCAATCGGCACGGTGGTACGGCCCAGGATACGCTCCGGCCCCAGCCGCTGGCGCAGCGTGTCTTCCCATTCCTTGACGACCGGGGCCACGAGAGTGTCGTCGGGAAGCCGCGAGTCGATGTGCACCAGTCCCACCGCCTGCCGCCACTGTCCCTTGCCACCCCAGAGTGTGACGAACTGCGCGGTACGCGAGTTGGCGTCCGCCTTGAGCACATGGCGGCCCGAGACCGTGGAATCTTGCGCCTCGTGCTCGTGCCCGCCGAGGATGAGATCGAGTCTCGGCTCGCGCGCGAGAAGGTCACGGTCGGCCTCGATGTTCTGATGGGTGATCCCGACGATCAGGTCGGCCCCCAGCGCCGCGAGCGTGTCGATTGCCCGGTGCGCCGCGCTGTCGGGGTTGGTGCATTTGACCTGCTTCCGGTACGGACCCTGGAGCGTCAGCCCGAAGAGACCGACCTTCTGCTTCGAGATACTCACGGTGTCCCAGGGGATCACCTTGGGAAACGGCGTCCCGTCGGCCAGGGTGCAGTTGCTCGAGATCCACTTGAATTTCGACTCGGCGATGCGCGCCTCGAGCGTGTCGACCGGCAGCTCGAACTCGTGGTTGCCGAAGGTGGCGTAGTCGAGCCTGGCCGAGTCGAGCGCCTCCACCATCTGGCGGCCGTTGTAGTACTTGCTCAGCAGGC
This sequence comes from Gemmatimonadales bacterium, assembly GCA_050733115.1. Lineage (GTDB taxonomy): Bacteria > Gemmatimonadota > Gemmatimonadetes > Gemmatimonadales > GWC2-71-9 > CAVVWJ01. The sequence continues at coordinate 10,190 of JBOHSC010000254.1, read as the reverse complement.
TCGGGCTCAGCAGATCGCCGGCGAGCACGAAGATCACCGGTCCCTGGTCGGCCAGTCTCCGCCGCACCGTGGCCACTCGCGCCAGTCCGCCCTGGCCGTCGGCCATTGTGTCGGCGACGTACACGTCGTTGATCGACAGGAACCGCACCGGATTGAGCGGGATCGGAGGGCCCGCGGCTCCCGTACATGCGGTGACGCCGATCAGTGCCGCGGCGAGTGCCAGACGCCTCATAGCTCCTCCTCGTTCTCGCGCAGACTCCGAACGAGGTCGGCGCTCATGAGTCTCAACTCGTTCAACATTTCACGCCGCGGCCAATCCTCGCGCGCGGAGACGATTTCGAGCATCGACCGGTACCACCAGATGGTCTGGTCGGATCCGGCCCGCGACACCGTCCGCAGGTACTCCACGCCGAGGCGCCGCAGCGCGGTGCTGGTGGAACCGCAGGCGTGCATCTCGTCGGCGATGCAGATGTCCAGCGCGCGCGGCTCGGCAATGGCGAGCTGGCTCAGGTATTCCTGCTTGCACGCCTGCCAGGGCCGCTCCCCGCCGCGCTGGTCGAACTTGGGCTCGAGGGCGTCCTTGGCCACCGCCAGTACGACCGATCCGAACTTCTCCGAGATCTTGTGCTCCAGCACCGGCCAGCGGTCGGGTGGGGTTTCCTCCAGGACGTGATGGAGGATTCCCGCGACGATCGTCATCTGGTCGCACCCGTACCTGGCGAGAATGATGGCGACGTTGGCCGGGTGAGCCAGATAATCCATTCCCGCGCCTGCCGGCGCGACAGCGACGTAGTACTTGGCGGCAAAGGCGAACGCGTGATTGATGCGGTCGGAATAGCCGTGCATGGAAGCCCGGAAGAGGGAATCAGGGAATGCCGAGAAGCTTATGCGTCTGCAGGCTGAGTCGCCAGCGCGGATGCGTGAGGCAGTAGTGCAGCGCGGCGGCGGTATGGGCCTCGCGCAGGGAACCGTCCATCGGCTGGAGAAAGAAATGGTCGAACTCCAGCCGCTCGAACCGCTCGGGCTCGCCGCCTTCTTGCGGATAGACCAGCTTGAGCTCGTCTCCACGGCGCACCAGCAGCTCGGCCTCGGCCTTCGGACTCACACAAAGCCAGTCGATGCCCGGCGGCGGCACGATGGTGCCGTTGGTCTCCACCGCCACCTCGAATCTCACGGCGTGGAGTGCCTCTATCAGCGCCTCATCGAGCTGCAGCAACGGCTCGCCGCCGGTGCACACGACCAGTCTTCTTGCCTCGCCGCCGCCAGCCGGCCAGGCTCCCGCGACGGCGGAGGCCAGGCGCTCTGCGGAAGAGAACTTACCACCGGCCGGACCATGGGTGCCGACGAAGTCGGTATCGCAAAAGCGGCAGATGGCGGCCTCGCGATCGGCCTCTCGGCCGCTCCAGAGGTTACACCCCGCAAACCGGCAGAAGACCGCCGGCCGCCCGGTGTTGGCACCCTCGCCCTGGAGAGTGTAGAAAATCTCCTTCACGGCGTAGGTCATAGGCTCAAGGAGCCTGCTCCCTTCTCATCCGTTTACCGCGCTGTACTTCGCGGGATCCGCCACTCCCGCCTCCCGGAATCCCTTAAGCCGCAGAAGGCAGGCTTCGCACCGTCCACACGCGGCGCCGTCGGCGCCGGGATCGTAACAGGTAAAGGTGATCGCGTAGTCGATGCCGAGTGCCATCCCCTCCGCCACGATCTCGCGCTTCGTCATGGTGATGAGTGGAGTGTGGATGGTGATCCGCCCGCCGCCCTCGGCGCCTGCCTTTGTAGCCAGGTTGGCCATGTGCTGAAACGCCTGGATGTACTCCGGACGACAATCCGGATAGCCGCTGTAGTCGAGGGCATTCGCGCCCAGGAATATGTCGCGCGAGCCCAGCGTTTCGGCCCACGCCAGCGCCAGTGACAGGAAGACGGTGTTCCGCGCCGGGACGTAGGTGGCGGGGATACCGGCGCCGATCTCGGCCAGTGGCGTGTCTTTCGGGACGGCAATGTCGCCGGTGAGGGCGGAGCCGCCGAAGGCGCGCAGGTCGATGTCGACCACCACGTGCCGGGCTATGCCGAGCCGGGCGGCCACCCGCCGCGCCGCCTCGAGCTCGATGGCATGCCGCTGCCCGTAGCGGATGCTCAGGGCATGCACGTCGAAGCCGCGGCGCTGGGCGATAGCCGCGGTGGTAGTGGAGTCCATTCCGCCGCTCAGAAGGACGACGGCCTTGAGGCCTGACATGGACGAAAGCTACTCGCTCGCCGTTCCCAGCAGGAACTTGAGCGCTCCCGGCAGGTGCGGGTGGCGGAACACGTATCCCGAGGCCTGCAGCCGGGAAGGGATGACCCGGGCGCTCGAGAGAAGCGCTGCCTCGCCCATTTCGCCGAGCGCCAGCTTGATCACCCCGGCCGGCACCGGAATTCTCGCCAGTCGTCCGAGGGCGCGCCCGATCGCCGCCGAAAACTCCTGATTGGTTCGCGGATGGGGGGACGTGGCGTTGACTGGCCCGCTCACCTCGTCCGCGAGGAGCGCGTGGTGGATCACGCCGGTGACGTCATCGATGCCGATCCAGCTCATCCACTGCCGGCCGTTACCTATCCGGCCACCGAGTCCGAGCCGGAACGGCAGGAGGAGCCTGGCGAGTGCGCCACCCGCCGGCGTGAGGATCACTCCGAAGCGCAGGTTGACCACCCGTATGCCGGCCTCGCGCGCCGGCTCGGTCGCCACTTCCCATTCCCGCGCCACGCCGGAGAGGAAATCGGTGGAGGGTGGCGGAAGCGGGCTCTCCTCGGTGAGCACCTCGTCCCCGCGATCGCCGTAAATGCCGACCGCCGAGGCGCACACCAGCACGCGAGGCGGACGGTGAAGCCGGGCGAGGGTCTCGCAGAGAAAGCGGGTGCCGATCGCGCGGCTCTCCCAGATACGCTTCTTGCGGCTCTCGGTCCATCGTGCGGCGATGGTCTCCCCGGCCAGATGTACCACCCCGTCGAGCCCGTCGAGCTTGACCGCCTCGATCCGTCCCTCCCCGTAACTCCACGCAACATCGCCCGGTAGCCGCGGTGAGCGGGTCATGCGCCGCACTTCGTGGCCGCCGGTGCGAAGGAAGGGCAGGAGCGAGTGGCCCACGAGGCCGGTGGCGCCGGTGACAGCGAGCCGCATTGGCGCGTGGCCGGCGAAACGCGACTGGGCCTCGAGGTCGGCGCGGAGGAGGTCGTGGCGGTACGAGAGGAGGCGCTCGAGCCTTCGCTTCACCAGCAGCGGGGCCACCATGGCCCCCGCAGAGCCGAGCGGGGGGACGTATTCGATCCGGTCGGTAATGATGGACGACTCGGGCCCGTTGGGCTCGAACTTGTGCAGGTGGGTCCAGCGGGTGAACGGCCCCTCCTCCTGCACGTCTACGAACTGCCTTCCCACGATGACGTCGCGGTGCCGCGCGACCCAGTGGAGCGGGATGAGCCCCTCTCGCACCGTGAGCACCGTTCTCGATCCATCGGCCAGACCGGCACCCGGCTCGATGACCTCCACCCGCTCCCACGGCGGCGTCAGCCGCTCGAGCGCTCCCGGGCGGCCGTGCCAGGCGTAAACCGTCTCCGCGGACGCGGGGAGTCCGCTGCTGCGCTCGACGACGTGAGAAGCGCGCGGCAGTGGATCATCCCACCTTGACGGGCTTCACCATCCCGTGCATGAGATGGGCTTTCCCATCCTTGCTGTCCGGGATGAAGCAGAGGAGCGCGTAGTCGCCGGGGGAGAGGTCGACGCTGAACTGTGCGCTCTCCTTCGCCATCATCGGCGCGACGCCGCCGAGCACGCTGATGGGGAGCGGCCCCTTCTCGCCGCCCTTTTCCCATGCCACGAGGTCCTGGATGGTCTTGCCCGGGGCGAACCTGGCGATGACCACCTCGTGGGGTTGGGGCCCGGCGTTCTCGACCTGAATGACGTGGTTGCCGGGAGTGAGCGGCGACGAAAGGTCGAACTCGTAGTCCTTGAGCGTGATCGTGATATCGGCCGCTATTGTGCGCGCCGCGGGGCCCGCCGCCGCCGTCACCTCGAGTGGTGAGATCATTCCCTTGGCCATGTGGGGAACGCCGTCGGCGCTCGGGATGAAGCACATGATGGCGTAGTGTCCCGGCCCGAGGTCGATGGTGGCGTTCGAGCCTGCACCAGGTTCGGCCGCGTTCGGGCCGCTGACCAGGTGCATCCACTCGGGCGGTGGGCCCGGCTTCTTGAGCGCGGCGAGGAGACTGTCGTAGGTGCGGCCCCCGTCGAGCCGCGTGATGACGAGGTGGTGCAGCTCCTTGCCCTGGTTGTCGAGACGAAAGGTCGTGAGGCCGGCCGGGAGCTGGGCCGGTCCTTCGAAGCCGAAATCTCTGGCGATGTACGTGACGACGTTGGCGGGTGGAGCAACGGCCGGCGCTGCGGAAGTGGCGGCAGCGTCGGTTGCCGCCGGCGTGGCCGGCCGGTTGGGGCGGCAGGCGACGACTGCCAGCAGCGCCAGACCGGCGACATGTACTCGACTGGACATAGTTCCTTCTTCGGGAGAGAGAAACCAGTGGGGGACGCGGTGTAGAATGTCCATCCGCGATCGAATTATCCAGCCTTGGAGCGCCTTGCCGCCATGGCGGATGGAAGTATGTTCGTCGCGACCCTCATCACCTGGAGCCCCGATGTCCGGCCGACTCGCCGCCCTTCTCCTCCTCGCGGTCGCGTTCGCCGGCCCCGCCGACGCGCAGGCACCGGCCGCTGCGCCACCGGCGGCGGAGGAATCGCTCTCCCCGTTTCGGCCGCTGCCGCTGCCGGCGCCCAACCTGATTCGCACCGGAGCCGGGCGTCCCGGCTCCCGCTACTGGCAGCAGCGCGCCGACTATCGGATCCAGGCCACCCTCGACCCCGAAAACCACCAGCTCCGCGGCAGTGAGACGATCCACTATGTGAATCGCTCTCCCGATGCGCTGCCCTACGTCTGGCTCTTCCTCGAGCAGAACATCTGCGGCCCCACCAGCGTCACCGAGAAGCTCGACCAGCCGCCCCTCGCCTTCCTCGGCTCCACTTTTGACTTCTCCTGCAAGGGATTTCCGGGCGGGCTCGAGCTCGAGAGTGTCCGCGTCGGACTCAAGGATCTGAAGCCGGCTGTGTACGGCACCACGATGCGTCTCGATCTTCCGCATCGGCTGGCGCCGGGGGCTTTCATCGACATCAGCATCGCCTGGCGGTTCACCGTCCCCGATTACGGCGCGGGACGGATGGGCCGCGACGGAACGCTTTACGAGCTGGGGCAGTGGTATCCAAGGATGGTGGTGTTCGACGACGCGAGAGGGTGGAACCACGACCCCTACATCGGGGGCGGCGAGTTCTATCTCGAGTACGGCAGCTTCGACGTGGCGCTCACGGTGCCCGCCTCCTACATCGTGGGAGCCACCGGCACGCTGAGGAATCCGGAGCAGGTGCTGACCGCGGCGCAACGGGCCAGGCTGGCGCGGGCGCGGGTCTCCACCGACCCGGTCGCGATCGTGACCGCCGACGAGGCGGGCCATTCCGACCGCACCCGGCCCGCGGCGGCCGGACAGCTTACCTGGCACTTCACCGCCGACAGCGTGCGCGACTTCGCCTTCGGCGCAGCCCCCGACTTCCGCTGGGACGCGAGCGGCTACAAGGGAAAGATGGTCCACACGCTCTATCGCCCTTCCGCGCCGGAGTGGGAGGAAGCCAACCGGATGGTCCGGGAGGGACTCCAGTACTACAGCGAGCAGTGGTACCCCTATCCGTATCCCCACATCACCAGCATCGAGGGACCGATCGAGGGCATGGAGTACCCGATGATCACCTTCGATCCCCGGAGCCCTGCTCGGGAGGACCGGCAGTGGGTGCTTGCGCACGAGCTCGGCCACCAGTGGGTGCCCATGATCGTGGGCTCAAACGAGCGGCTCTATCCGTGGATGGACGAGGGATTCAACACCTTCATCGACCTGGCCAACGCGGCGAAGTACTTCGCGGGAACACCTTACGGCGACAGCATCGAGGTCCACCCGCTCCACCTCTACGCCGATCATGCGACACCGGGTCAGGAGCAGCCGCTCATTCTCCGGCCGGTGGAGTCGAAGGACCTCTTCTGGACCGGATACCAGAAGCCGGCTCTGATGATGCAGACGTTGCGATACGAGGTGCTCGGAAGGGAGCGCTTCGACCGCGCCTTCCGCGAATACATCCGCACCTGGGCGTACAAGCACCCGACGCCGGCTGATTTCTTCCGGCTGATGCGCGACGAGTCGGGGATGGATCTGGACTGGTTCTGGCGCGACTGGATTTACACGACGGCGAGGCTGGACCAGGCGGTGGACTCGGTGGGCACCGCCAATAGTGTGCAGAAGGTGTATCTCTCCAACCGCGGCAGCATGACGCTGCCGCTGGAGATGGAGTTGACGTATGACGACGGTGCGACCGAGCGGGTCGCGCTGCCGGTGGAAATGTGGAACCTCGGACCGCGCTTCGCCTATCGGGTGCGGAGCGCCAAGCCGGTGCGGAAGGTGACCGTCGATCCGCGCCACGCGCTGCCCGACACCGACCGCTCGAACAACGTGTTCGGCAAGTAGTCTTCGCGCGCCGCGAGCTGGGCGAGGGCGCGGCGCAGGATGATCTGCGCTTCGACCGAAGGCAGGTTGAAATACCGGATGTAGTGCATGATGGCCTCTTCCGGCGAGTACTCGCCCTCGAGCACCTCGGCGGTGCCGAGCGCCATGGCCAGGTGGGTGGCGCCCACGGCCTCCGCCGAGACCGACGCCGCCATCCGGCAGTCGAGGCCGATCTCCTCTGAATCGTGCGCGCGGCGCCGAATCGTCTCCAGGATCTGGTCGGGACGGAGCGGATTCCACCCTAATCCGGCGCGAGTCTCCGGCTCACGGATGCTGCCGGTCAGCGGACCGATGGTAATGAGTGCGCGCGCCCGGACGGTTTCCTCCATCGCCGCCGGTACCCCTACCTCCCTGAAATAGCGGTCGAGCGACTCCTCCACCGGCATTCTCATGCGCAGGCGCCGCACGAATTCCACCGCCTGGATGCAATAGGTCTCGGCCAGGGCCTCGAAGGCCCTGGCGAAATGGATTTCCAGACTGAGACGGGTCTCCTGGGAAAGCCGCCGCACGGCGATCAGGTTGTTCACGAGCATAAACCCCTCGCTTCTCTTCAATGCAGGTTGTTGCTTTCTGACCCCTGGCCTACGCAGGGACGCAAACGCGAGCTTTGTGCCCATGGCGGCCCCCAACGGGCCCTTCCTTCGAGCGGGCACTAGCATGCCGGAGCAGCGCTTAGCGGGGGTGCCAGAGACTGCAGAGTGCGGCGGGGCCGCGATCTGTGGCGCGGGCGCCACGAAGGGATTACAATTGCCGCTTCGCCTCTTCGACGGAGCACGAAAATCGCCACCACCGTCACGACGCCCGCCTGGACCGTCAAGGACGCCGAAAAGCTCTACAACATGAGCGGATGGGGACAGGGATACTTCCGGATCAGTCCGGAAGGCCATGTCACCGTGCACCCCGACGCCAACCGGAAGCGCGGTCTCGACCTCTACAATCTGGCCATGGATCTGAACGCGCAGGGGGTCGGTCTTCCCCTGCTGCTCCGTTTCTCGGACATCCTTCGCTCCCGGATCCACACCCTCGCGGCCGACTTCAACAACGCCATCAAGGAATTCGGGTACGAGGGGACCTACACCACGGTCTACCCGATCAAGGTGAACCAGCAACGCCACGTGGTGCAGGAAATCGTGGAGTTCGGCGCCCCGCACGGCGTGGGCCTCGAGTGCGGCAGCAAGCCGGAGCTCCAGGCTATCCTCGCCCTCAACGAGAGCACCAATCATCTCATCGTCTGCAACGGCTACAAGGACGAGGAGTTCATGCGGCTGGCTCTCATGGGCCAGAAGCTCGGCCATACCGTCATGATCGTGCTGGAGCAGCTCACCGAGCTCGAGGTGCTGCTCAAGGTGGCCGACGAGATGGGCGTGCAGCCCACCGCCGGCGTCCGCATCAAGCTCGCCACCGAAGGGTCGGGCCGCTGGGCCAAGAGCGGCGGGGAGCGCTCGAAGTTCGGACTCGGCGCCGTCGAGCTCATCAAGCTGCTCGATCAGCTCGACCGGATCGGCCGCAAGGACATCCTCAAGCTGGTCCACTTCCATCTCGGCAGCCAGATCACCGATATCCGTTACGTGAAAGCGGGACTCGAGGAGATCGGGCGCTACTACGCCGAGCTCCTGAGCATGGGCTTCGATCTGACCCACGTGGACGTGGGCGGCGGCCTCGGCGTGGACTATGACGGCTCTCGCTCCACCCGCCCGGCCAGCATGAATTATTCGATGCGTGAGTACGCCAACGACGTGGTGTACACCATCGGGGGCGTCTGCCGGAACGAGGAGCTGCCGATGCCCCACCTCATCTCCGAGTCGGGGCGTGCCCTCACGGCGCATCACTCGCTGCTGCTGATCAATGTGATCGACGTCGAGTCGCAGATCGAGCCGGTGGCGCCGGAGCTCCGCGCCGAGCCGCATCCGCTGCTCATCGAGATGATGGAAAATCTCGAGGCGATCACCCCGGACCGCATCGAGGAGGTCTTTCACGATGCGGTCTTCGCCAAGGAGCGGGCCCAGGAGTTCTTCGCGAGCGGCGTCTTCTCCCTTCGCGACAAGGCCGACGCCGACCAGCTCTATCTCGTCACGCTCAACGCCCTCCAGCGCGCCATCGGCGACGACAAGGCCGGCTTTCCGGAGATCGCCTCCCACATCGAGGCGGAGCTGGTGGACCGCTATTTCTGCAATTTCTCCGTCTTCCAGTCGCTCCCCGACAACTGGGCGATCGACCAGCTCTTCCCCATCATGCCGATCCACCGCCTCGACGAGGCGCCGAACAGGCGGGGGACGCTGCAGGACGTGACGTGCGACTCCGACGGCGTCATCGACCGCTTCACCGGCGGCCGGAAGGGAAAGCCGTCGCTGGAGCTCCACCCGGTGCGTGAGGGAGAGCCGTACATCCTCGGCATTTTTCTCACGGGGGCATACCAGGAGATTCTCGGCGACCTGCACAATCTCTTCGGCGACACCAACGCGGTGCACGTGCGGCTCACCGACCAGGGGTACGAGGTGACCGACCTCGTCCACGGCGACACGGTGACCGAGGTGCTGAACTACGTGCAGTTCCACGGATCGGACCTGCTGGCAACGTTCCGGCGGAAGGTGGCGAACGCGAAGGGCCTGACGCGGCAGGAGGCAAACAGCTTCATCGCCGACTTCGTGGCGGGGCTGGAAGGGTATACCTATCTCGAGGGGGAAGACCTGCCGATTGGGTAGTATCGCGGCTGGGGGCCGGTCCCCGCCGGCGCTGCAGTCGGCTGCGTCCGGGAGAGGAAGTGGGCACGCGGGCGCCCGACTGACGCGCCTTGGTGACCGGCCCCCAGCCGCGATAGGGCCGCCTCGCGGGAAGAGGCAGCCGCTCCCGCACGCCAACCGGTCCTACGACTCCTGCGATTCGTACAGATCCTTGAGCCGACCCACCACCGCCGGATCGGCCAGCGTCGTGGTGTCGCCGAGCGCCCGGCCCTCGGCGATATCCTTGAGCAGCCGCCGCATGATCTTGCCGCTTCGCGTCTTCGGCAGATCGGCCGAGAAGAAAATGTCGTCGGGCCTGGCGATCGCCCCGATCTTCAGGGTCACGTGCGCCTTGAGATCGTCCTTGAGGCTGGGAGTCGCCACGTGCCCGTCCTTGAGCGTCACGAACGCCGCGAGCGCGTGGCCCTTGAGCTCGTGCGCCTTCCCCACCACCGCGGCTTCCGCCACCGCCGGGTGCTCCACGAGAGCGCTCTCGACTTCCATGGTGCCGATCCGGTGTCCCGCCACGTTCAGCACGTCGTCCACCCGCCCCAGAATCCACCAGTAGCCGTCTTCATCGAGCTTGGCGCCGTCGCCGGCGAAGTAGCGCCCCGGAAAGCGTGACCAGTACGTCTCCTGGTAGCGCTTGTCGTCGCCGTAGATCGTCCGGAGCATTCCGGGCCACGGCGCGCCGAGCGTCAGGAACCCCCCGCCCACGGACAGAACCTTTCCGGTGGTGTCCACCAGATCGGCCACGACGCCCGGATACGGCTGCGTTGCCGAGCCGGGCTTGGTGGTGGTCACGCCGGGGAGGGGAGTGATCATGATCCCGCCCGTCTCCGTCTGCCACCACGT
>JBOHSC010000253.1:0-4937 GCA_050733115.1 Gemmatimonadales bacterium | reverse complement strand
TCATCTGCGACAGCGCCGTGGCGGCGTGTCCGGCGCCGATGTTGGCCACCTCACGCAGCGCGTCGAGCTGCAGCGCCTTGAGGTCCCGCACGTCTTCCATGCTCGCCGTGCCCGAAGTGAACGTCCGCCCGCTCGAGGAGGTCACCGATCTCGTGGGCTCCGCGGGCGAGGTCATCGCCGCCGTGCTGATGCACATGATGGGCGACCTCACCGGACGGACGCTGGTGATCTTCCCCGAAGCGTCGGCCCGAACGCTCTGTGACATACTGCTCCGGCGGAGTCCCGGAACCACCCGGGAGTTCGACGCGATGGAACAGAGCGGGCTCAAGGAAGCCGGCAACATTCTCGCGAGCGCGTATCTCAACGCGCTCAGCGACTTCATGGGAATGATGCTCGTCCCCTCCGTCCCCAGTCTCGTCGTCGACCTGAGTGGAGCGGTGCTCACCACCGCGTATCTCAACTTCGGCCACGAGCGAGACTTCGTCTTCTGCGTCGAGACCTCATTCCGGGTGGAGGGAACCGCGGAGCTGCTGCAGGGACATTTCCTGCTCCTGCCCGACATGCCGTCCCTGCGCGCGATCTTCGACGCCATCCGACTGCGCTGATCCGATGCCGGGACCCGTGCTTTCGGAGCGCGATCTCGCCGTCCTCCGCTCGTTCGCCCGCCGGATCGATCCTTCCGACGCCGGTGCCCACAACAACCTGGGCGTTCTCTACTATCAGAAGGGGTTGATCGAGGAGGCGATCGCGGAGTTCGTCCGCGCGCTCCAGCTCGACCCCCGCATGCACGTCGCGCAGACCAATCTCGACATCGCGTACCGCGAGAGCGGGCACTACGACCGCCGGATCTCGGAGCTGCGCGACCGGGTGCACCGCCGCCCCGAGGAGCGCGAGCCGCGCTGGGAGCTCGGTCGCGCGCACGCGGCCCTGGGGCAACACGCCGAGGCGATCGCGGAATTCCAAGCGCTGCTTGCCTGGCACCCGGCCGACGTGCCGGCGATGCTGCAGCTCGGACTGGCCGAGAAGGCTCGGGGCAATCTCGACACCGCCAGCGACTGGCTCCAGCGTGCCTGCACCCGCGATCCCGCCAGCGCCGTGGCCCGGTTCTACTTCGGCGAGGTCCTGTACAATCGCGGGCTCAACGCACCGGCGCTCGCCGCACTCACCGAGGCGATCGCGCTGAACCCGGAGTACGCCGAGGCGCACTACCTCCTGGCCTTCGTTCACGGCGACATGGGCCAGCACGAGGCGGCCCTCGAGAGCACGCGCCAGGCGATCAAGCTCAACCCCACGCTGGCGCGGGCCCAGGCGAACCTGGCGCTCGAGCGTCTCGGCGACGGGCAGGGCAAGCGCGACCGGGCCGGCGCTTCCCCGGCTGAGACGGGCCCGCTGGGCCGTCAGGGGGTGCAGGTGGTCGAGGGAGTGGCCCTCGCCCATTACAACCTCGGCCTCGCGCTCCGGCAGAAGGGGTATTTCACCGAGGCGCTCGCCGAGTACCGTCTCGCGCTCGATGCCGGCGAGGACGCCCGCCTCAGCCTCCAGGCGCTCGCCGAAGTACACCTGCTCCAGCGCGATCTCGGCGCCGCGCTCGAGCTCTACGACCGGCTCGTGCGCGAGTACTCCGATTCGCCGAAGCTCTGGAACGAGCGCGGCGTCTGTCTCCATCAGGCGGGGCGCCGGGCGGAGGCGATCGCCTCGTACGAGCAGGCGGTCACGATCGATGCCGACTACCAGCTCGCGTGGAACAATCTCGGCGTGGGTCGGGCGCACGAGGCGACCGGTGACGCCGCGGTCACCGCGTTCGGGCACGCGCTCGGCGGCGCGCAGCCCCTCCTCGCCGCCCGGCTCAATCTCGGCCTGCTGCTGCTGCAGCGCCGCCAGTTCAAGCAGTCACTGGAGGAGTACCAGCGCGCTCTTGCGGAGCAGCCTGGAAGCGCCGTCGGCTGGAACGGAGTCGGCCTGGTGCTGATGGAGCTCCGCCGCTACGAGGACGCGCGCAACGCCTTCGGCCGGGCGGTGGATGCGGACGCGCGGTTCGCGGCCGCCCGCTACAACCTGAGCTTCGTCCTGAGTCAGCTCGGCGACTTCGACGGCGCGCTGCGCGAGACGCGGCAGGCGCTGGAGCTGGAGCCGCTCTACGTTCCGCAGAAGTTCTCGCTCACGATCGATCTCCAGTACGAAGATCCGACGATCGCGATCGCGCCTGACCTCACCGCCGAGGTGGGCGGGGAGGAGCTTGCGGGGGAGTTTGCATTCGATCCACCGGCGCTCGACCAGCTGTTTGCCGAGCTGACGCCCGCGACGCCGTCCGCGCCCACCAACGGCCACGGCGGAGACGCCCTCGACCTCGCCCGCGACTACATCGCAAAGGGGCTGCTCGACCTCGCCTCGGCGGAGCTGAGCCGCGCCGCCGCGAGAGGCGCCGCGGCCGGCGCCACCTCGGTTCTCATGGGCGACATCTTCGCCAAGCGGGGACTCTACGGCGAGGCGCTCGACCGGTATCGCGCGGCGCGGGCGGCGGCGCCCGACGATCCCGATGCTACCCTCGGCGAGATCAGGGCGCTCGTGGCGCTCGGCTCTCCCGCCGCCGCCGCGCCGCTGGCGGATGCCCTGGCCTCACGGGTCCGCGGCGACGTCGAGGTGCTGGTGGCGCGCGCCCGGGTGCGGCTCGCGGTGGGAGATGCCCTCGGCGCGCTCGATTGCATTCGCGAGGCTCAGACCCTCGCGCCGGGCCGCCCCGATCTCTTCCATCTCCAGGCCCAGGTGTCAGCCCGCCTCGGCGACCGGTCGGCCGCGCTCGCCGCATTTAACGCGGCCCTTCAACTCGATCCGTCGCTTGTCCGCGTCTGGTATGAGCTCGGCGGAATGGAGGAAGAGCGGGGCAACTGGACCGCGGCGTGCGCGGCATACGAGCGGGCCCTCGACCTCCTGCCCACCTACGGCGCAGCGGCGCTCGCCCTCGCCGATCTGCTCCGGCGGATCGAGTCTCCTGGCGCCGCGATCGCGGTGCTGGTGAGGATTCTCGAGGCCGACCCGTACGAACTCGAGGCGCTCACCGCCCTGGGCCGCGCACTGCTCGAGGACGGACGCACGACGCAGGCGATGGAGGCGTTCGAGCGAGTGCTCCGCTTCGACCGCGATCACGCCGGCGCCCTGTACCATCGCGGCGCAGCGCTGGCGCGGCAGCGGCAGTTCGATCAGGCAGTGCAGGCGTGGGAGCGCGTGGTGCAGCTCGATCCGGCGGGGCCGTATGCGTCGCAGGCGCGGACCCGCGCCCGCTCCGCCCGCGACCTCCAGCACATCTTCGCCACTTCGGCGGGTTGAGCCGTGGCGCTCGAGGGCCCCCTCAAGGAGCTGCACATCCAGGACGTCTTCCAGCTGCTCGATCTGGGCCGGAAGAGCGGTGTGCTGCGGGTGACGTCGGAGCTGCTTCAGTCGGCGGGGACGGTGTGCTTCGATCGCGGCGGCGTGGTCGCGGCGGCCGTGGGCAACGAGAACCAGCCGCTCGGCTCGCGACTGCTGCGCACCGGCCGCATCACCGCCGCCGACCTCGAGCGTGCCCGCGCGCTCCAGGGCGGTGGAGACAGCCGCCGCATCGGCGACATCCTGGTGGATCTCGGTGTCATTCCGCGGCGGGAGCTCGATCGGCAGATCAAGGCGCAGATCGAGGAGGCGGTGTTCGAGCTGCTGCGCTGGTCGGAGGGCTACTTCCGGTTCGAGGAAGGGAGTCCCTGTTCCGCGGCGGTGGAGCTGCCGGTGCGGTTCCCCACCGAGGCGCTCCTCATGGAAGCGGCGCGGCGGATGGACGAGTGGTCGCGCATCGGCTCCAAGGTCTCACATCTCGGTCTGGTACCGCGCTTGCCGCCGCCGGAGGAGCAGGGAAGCGAGCCGCTCGACCTGGTTCCCTTCGAGTGGGAAGTGCTGGCAGCGGTCGACGGGCAGCGGGACCTGCATTCGCTGGCCGAGGCGCTGGGACGCTCGGAGTTCGAGGTGGCGCGGACGGTGTACGGACTCACCAGCGCCGGCGTCGTGGTGCTCGACGATCCGGCCCGGCCGGGCCAGGAGCTGGAGGTCGGGCGCGACCTGGCCGCCCTCCTGGTGCCGGCGCGGGAAGCGCTGGCGCAGGAGGAATACGAGCTCGCCGCCGGCGCGCTCGAGGAGTTGCTACGCCTCGATCCGCTCATGCCCGAAGCGCGCCGTCTCCTCGGGCTCTGCTACGCCTCACTCGGCCGCTTCCGCGAGGCACTCGATTCGTGGTCGTCGTGGGGCCGCCTCGGCACCCACACACCGGGTGAGGAAGCGGAGATGCCGGCGGTAGAGCGGCTGCGCCGGTCGGTGGAGACAATCGTGAAGGAGCTCGAGCGCTATCGTGACTGAAGACATCCGCGCCCTGACGGCCCGGCTCGCCGACGAGCCGACGAGTCTCGCCTTCCTCGAGCTGGCGGAGGCGCTGCGCCGTCGCGGGCAGCTCGACGCCGCCTGCAAGGTGGCCCGCGGAGGCGTGAGCCGGTATCCCGGCCTCGCCGACGCGCACGACCTCTTTGCGCGCATCCTCGGCGACATGGGCGACCTGGCCGGCGCCTTCGACGCCTGGACCGCGGCGCTTCAGCTCGATCCGATGCGGGCCAGCGCACTCAAGGGCATTGCTTTCCTGTATTTCCGGGCCGGAGACGTTCCTGCGGCGCTGGACCATCTCCAGCGCGCCGCCCAGGCCGACCCTGACGATCCGTCGATCCCGATCGCAATCGAGCGAGTCCGGAGCGAGGTCCGCGAGCATGCGTCGAGCAGGATGAACGGCTCGGCCTTGCTGGCGCCCGCGCCCGCAGCGACCGTCGCACCCACTTCGCCCTTCGAGGGGATCGAAGGCGGGGAGGAGGGCTTCCTGCTGGTGGATGGCGCCGGACTCCGTCTCGGCGGCGCGCTGCGGGCGGCATCAG
>JBOHSC010000252.1:0-7784 GCA_050733115.1 Gemmatimonadales bacterium | reverse complement strand
CCACATCAACCAGATGGGCCACTCCACCCCGCAACCAGTAGCGCAGGCCCCCGATCCAGTCACCGATCTCGTTGCTGAGTATGAGGTAATGCTCATCCAGGGCACCCGACCAGCCAGCCGGGTCCTCCTCCTGCTCGAGGAGCTCGGAGAACCAGGCCGCGAAGTCCTCGTCCTGTCCCATCTCTCGAATGGTGAGCTCACTCATCTTGCCGATTGCCTCACGAAGTAGGGCAAAGGACGGTATCGCAACAGTAATGCCACCCCGCCACCCGATATTCGGTACCACCCCGAAAGCTACCCGGATCGGGGAAGAGATTAGGCCTAGTGGGGATCGGGGCTCACGTCACCGCAGGCCGGTCGCCACCCCCACCACGATCGCCAACGCCCCGAGGGCGGCCAGGAGGAGCCAGAGTGGCAGCGCGAAACGGAGCCATTCCTCATACCGTACACCCGCAGCCGCGAGCATGGCCACGAGTGCGCCGTTGGTCGGTGTGAGTACTTCGCAGAGACCGTTGCCATACTGGTAGGCCAACACGGTGACCTGGCGCGAGAGTCCGATCAGGTCGGACAGTGGGACGAGGAGAGGAAGGGTCAGGACCGCCTGGCCGCTGCTGCTCGGGACCGGGAAGTGGATGACGGTGTGGGCGAGCATCATGCCGATCGCGGACAGCGCGGGGGGGAGGCCGTTGATGGGGCTGAAGAGACCGTTGACGATGGTGTCGACGATTTTCCCCTCGCTCAGGACGACGTAGATGGCCCGGGCGAACCCCACCAGCAGCCCGGCGTAGGCCATCGACCTGAATCCATCCACGAACGCCTCCGCCGTCCCGTCGAGGCCAAGGCGCCCCAGGAGTCCGGCCAAAATGCCCACCGCGAAAAGGAGGGCCGACAGCTGGTCGAACTCCCAATCGAGGCGCTGGGCGCCATAGACGTACAGCGCCAGCGCGCCGCCGATCGCCAGCACGATCACGACGTCTCGCGGCTCCAATGAGGTCGACACCGCCTCCCCGCCCGCAACCGACGGCGCGATCCGGGTGCGCGCGGCATAGCGCATGGTGCCCCAGGTCCAGATCACGAGCGCGGGGACGAGAAAGAGCATCCTGAACCCGAGGCCCGACCCCGGCGTGAGCTGGGTGAGCCGCTGGGCGATCAGAACGCTGAACGGGTCCACCGGCCCGAAGGCCGAGCCGATCGCCGCGCTTCCCAGACTCATGGCCACGATCGT
Source organism: Gemmatimonadales bacterium (assembly GCA_050733115.1). Classification (GTDB taxonomy): domain Bacteria; phylum Gemmatimonadota; class Gemmatimonadetes; order Gemmatimonadales; family GWC2-71-9; genus CAVVWJ01. The sequence continues at coordinate 6,559 of JBOHSC010000252.1, read as the reverse complement.
GAGCGGGGTGAAGCCGAGCGTCCGCGCCAGGAGGAGAAGCGCGGGAACGAATGCGATCAGCTCTTCCGAGGTGTGCTCGGTAATCCCGCCGAGCGCGAACACGACGCTCGCGATGGGGATGACCATCGCGCCCCGGTTCGCCAATTTGCCCACGAGCCACTGCACGAGGCGCCCGAGCGTGCCCGCCTTTTCGACGACGGCAAAGGCACCGCCCACCAGGAAGATCAGTCCGATCACCGAGGCCGCGTCGGTGATGCCCCTGGGGATGGCGATGAAGGTTTCGAACGGGCCTACCGGCTTGGCCTCGACGTGGGCATAGGTGCCGGCGATGACGATGCTGCGTCCCGTCGTGGGGTCGGTATGGCGCTGGAACTCACCGGCGGGAAGAATGTGCGTGAGCCCCGCGGCAAGGAGGATGCACGCAACGAGAAGGGTGAGCGAATGCGGGAGACGGATCTTCGCCATGGCGGGGGCCCTACAGCGGCTGGCAGTGGCGAGATACCGGGGGCCTGTTGGCGCAAGCGATGCGGTCGTCCATCGACCCCGTGATCGGGCCGCACGCCGCGGTCTGCGCCTCCCGGGTCGCGCTCTCCTGCGATGCACCGGACGCGGTCGCGCTGCCGCCCCGGCCCCTGAAGTCGACGGACACGGCGCATTCGAATCGCTGGGAGGACAGTGTCGACCAGAGGAGAAAGGCGAGGAAGCCCAGCACGGCTACAAGCGCGAGCGCCTTGCGCGAGTTCATGACGACGGTCTCCGGGAAAGATGCGGGAAGGTCCCAAAGAATATCGGGCCGGACGGCGCCAGAATCCATTCACCCTGAGGAGCGCGGAGCCCGATCGATGAAACGCGCCAGCCATCTCCTGCTCATCCTGACGGTCTCCGCGCTCGCGGCGGCCGGCTCCTGCAAGCCCTCCGGCCCGCCGGTGGTGCTGCTGGCGCGCCCGGCCCGGGACTCGATGACGGAGGTGTTCTCGCGCTTCAACGAGCACTGGAACGAGCTCGGCGACTTGAACACCCTCGAGAAGATGCTCGGCACCGTCCGTCCCACGCAGCGCGAGTTCCTCGGCTGCCTTCGGGGCACGGTGGCGGGCGACACCATCCGCATCGACGGGTGGACGCCTGCCGCCGGCATGAAGCAACTGCAGCTCGCGGTGGCCGGAAACTGCGACTCCGTGCCCCGCCTGGTCGGCACCTGGCACACCCACCCGTTCCGCGCCGATCTCCAGAACCTGCCGATCAAGGAGCGGCGGCTCTCCCCGCAGGACCTGGAGACGTTCACCAGGTCATCACTCAGCGTGACGCTCGTGATGTGGGACGCGGATTCGATCGATGCGGCGGTGCGTAACGGAAAGGCGATCGTTCACCCGGCCACGCTGGTGATGCCGGAGCGCTAGAGCAGCGTGCCCCGAAGCACCAGAAGCGCCACGCTGAAATAGATGATGAGGCCGGTCACGTCCACCAGCGTGGCGACGAAAGGCGCCGACGCACTGGCCGGGTCGAATCCGATCCGGCGGAGAACGAAGGGGAGCATCGATCCGGCCAGCGAGCCGAACAACACCACGCCCACCAACGCCAGCGCCACCGTTTGCGCCACCTTCAGGTAATGGGGTCCGTAATTGTAGAAGCCGAAGTATTGCCAGAGCAGGATGCGCACCGCTCCGATGGTTCCCAGGATGGCCCCCAGCGCCAGGCCGGCAGGAAGCTCGCGCGCCGCGACCTTCCACCAGTCTCGGAGGCGGACCTCGCCCAGGGCCATCGCCCTGATGATCAGCGACGTGGCCTGCGACCCCGAGTTGCCGCCCGAGCTGATGATGAGGGGAATGAAGAGGGCGAGCACCACGGCCCGGTTGATTTCGCTTTCGAAGTGCCCCATGGCCGATGCGGTGAGCATCTCGCCGAGAAAGAGCGCGCAAAGCCAGCCGCCCCGCTTCCGCACCATCGCGCCCAGGCTGATCTGCATGTACGGCTCGTCGGTGGCCGCCATGCCGCCGAACTTCTGGACGTCCTCGGTCTGCTCGCGCACCAGGGCGTCGATGACGTCGTCCACGGTGACGATGCCGAGGACGTGGTTCTGGTCGTCGACCACCGGGAGCGCGAGGAGATTGTACTTGGAGATGAGTCGGGCCACGTCTTCCCGGTCGGTCATCGGGGCCACCGTGATCGGGCGGCGCCCATCGCCGATGGCCGACACGCGGTACTCCGGCTTGGCCAGCATGATCTCGCGCAGCGAGACGACGGTCTGGAGGCGCGGGTCGCCCGGCTGGAGAACGTAGATCGCGTAGACCGTTTCCTTGGCCTCACCCACCTCGCTGATGTACCGCTTGACCTGATCGACGGTCCAGGTGGCGGGCACCCCGACGAACTCGGTGGTCATGATGCCGGCCGCGCTGGTCGGCGGGTATGCGAGGAGGACCTTGAGCGCGTCGCGGGTGGGGGCGTCGACGACGTGCAGAAGGCGGGTGCGATCCCCCTCCTTGAGCTCGCGGAAGAGCTCGACCTGCTGGTCGGAGGAGAGGGCCTCGACCAGGGGGATTGCGCGCCGCTCGTCGAGCAGCTCGAAAATGTCGCCCCGCCGGTCGAGCTCCGGCTCGTCGAGCAGCTGCACCGCCAGGTCGAACGGCAATGCCGAGACGACGCGTGCGGCCGCTTCGACGGGAAGCTTGTTCAGCGCCTCCGCAACGTCGGCGGGGCGGAGGTTCTCACAGGCGGCAAGGAGGTCTTCCTCGTCGCCGGCCAGCAGGTAGAGCAGTTCAGGGGTGGGCGGAGCGGGCAAAGTCGGCATCGGATCTCCGGATCGAGCCGGCGTTACCGAACGGTGGGCCGATTATATTCGAACGCCTACCTGGTGCTTGCTGTCGCGGCAAGGCCCGGGGTCTCGGCGCCGCTCTTCCCGTCTTTCACGGGATTGACAGCTACCCGCCAACCGCTGGCAAAGCGGACGGTCAGCCGGTAGCCGAGGGGGTCGGCCCCGATATCGGCCACGTCAGGCAGCGTTCGGGCGTACTTCATTGCGGCGTCGGCTTGCCTGGCGAGCGCCTCGGGGTCGCGACCCTGTTCCGCCCGCCCGAATTCGCGGGCGATTGCGATTGCTTCGGCCTGCTCTCTGCCGTAGCGGGCGTACTGGTCGGGCGAGATGAGGCCTTTCTGGCTGGTGAGGCGGCTCTCGAAATCGTAATCGCGGCAACCGGCCAGCAACACGAATGGCAGCAACATTCCCAGACGGCGATTCATCCAATCCTCTCGGCGAACGATCCCGGAGAAACTCTACGCCCGAAGCTAACTACTCCCGCGCGAATTGCCACGCCCCGGGGGGCATCACTCCGCGCGCGCTCAGTCTCCTTTTCCTGGTGCTGTTCACGACGGGGACTGTGCGCACGCTGGACGCCCAGGAAGCGGCGGTTCCCCTCATGTCCCAGGACAGCAGGGCACACGTCGTTCGCTGGTGGCATGGCGCCGTTGCCGTGGGCGGCATCTCCGCACTCATGTTGCTCGACCATCCGATGCAGCGGTACGCCCAGCACAACAACGGGCCGGGCGCGAATAATGTGGCCGACGTCGTACGGCACTTCGGTCAGCCCGAGACATATGGAACCGTCACCCTTGGTCTCGCCGCCGCGGGATTGATCTCGGGCAACTCAAAGCTCACGAAGACCGCGGGCCGGCTTGGGGCGTCGCTGCTGCTCGCTGGCGGGACCGGGCTCCTTGCCAAGGAGATGCTCGGGCGGCCCCGGCCCGATCACAGTCTCGACGCCGATGGATATTCGCCATTCTCGGGCCAGGATGCGATGCCGTCGGGCCACACGACGGTGGCCTTCGCCTTGGCCACTTCGCTCGCCGACGACATCCACAATCCCTGGGCCAGCGTGGGGCTCTACGGCATGGCAACGGCGGTCGGCTGGTCGCGGATCAACGACAACCGGCACTGGCTCAGCGACGTGGCCGCCGGGGCGCTGATCGGCATCACCTCGTCGAAGCTCGCGTCGGGCCGGTGGCGCATCTTCGGTCTTCGGCCTCCATCGGTCATCGCCGCACCCGGCGGCATGTCGATAGGGTGGCGGGGAGAATTCTGACATGAGCGGCATTCCCAATATCCCTTCTCCGCGAAACGAGCCGGTCCTGTCCTACGCTCCGGGGAGCGCCGAGCGCGCCGCGCTCAAGTCGGCACTCGGCGCCGTGGGAGGCGAGCGTCCAGACATCCCGGCCGTGGTGGGCGGGCGCGAAGTGCGGAGCGGCATCACGCATGACGTGGTTTCTCCCCACTGCCACGGGCGCGTGCTCGCCAGGCTGCATCAGGCCGACCAGGTTACGATCGAGGCCGCCGTTCGGGCCGCGGTGGAGGCGCAGCGCGACTGGGCCCACTGGTCGTTCGAGGACCGCGCGGCGGTGTTCCTCAAGGCGGCCGACCTGCTCGCCGCCACGTACCGCCACCGGATCAATGCGGCCACCATGCTGGGGCAGAGCAAGACCGCGTATCAGGCCGAGATCGACAGCGCCTGCGAGCTGATCGACTTCCTCCGGTTCAACGTGCACTTCGCCGAGCGGATCTATCGCGAGCAGCCGGAATCGGCGCCAGGGACGTGGAATAGGCTCGACCACCGTCCGCTCGAGGGCTTCGTCTACGCCATCACGCCGTTCAACTTCACGGCGATCGGCGGGAACCTGCCCACAGCGCCGGCGCTGATGGGAAATACCGTCGTCTGGAAACCGGCTGCCACGGCGGCGCTCAGCAACTGGCACTTTTTCGAGCTGCTCACCGAGGCGGGACTCCCACCCGGCGTCATCAACTTCGTTCCGGGCGATCCCGTCGAGGTGAGCCAGGTGCTCCTGGCCGACCGACACCTCGCGGGAATTCACTTCACCGGCTCTACCACCGTCTTTCGGAGCCTCTGGCACACCTGTGCCGGAAATCTCGACCGGTACATCTCGTATCCGCGAATCGTGGGCGAGACCGGCGGCAAGGATTTCATCCTCGCGCACCCGAGCGCCGATGTCGATGCACTTGCAGTGGCGATGGTCAGAGGGGCGTACGAGTACCAGGGCCAGAAGTGCAGCGCGGCGTCGCGCGGGTACATCCCGAACAGCCTCTGGCCCGCCGTGCGCGACCGCGTCGTTGCGATGATCGCCGACATCCGGATGGGAGACGTGGCCGATTTCCGGAATTTCATGGGGGCGGTGATCGACCGCCGTGCCTTCGACCGCATCCGCGGTCATCTTGGCCGCGCCCGGACGGACGCGGGGGTCAAGATCCTCGCGGGCGGCGGCACCGATGACAGCGTCGGGTACTTCGTCGAGCCCACCCTCATCCAGGCCGACGACCCGGCCTACCGCCTGCTGTGCGAAGAGATCTTCGGACCGGTGCTCACCGTACACGTCTATCCCGACGCCCGATGGACCGAAACCCTGGCAGTAGTAGACCAGACCGGTCCCTACGCGCTCACCGGCGCCATCTTTTCGCAGGATCGCGCCGCGGTAGCCGAGGCCACCCGCGCGCTGCGGCAGGCGGCGGGCAACTTCTACATCAACGACAAGCCCACGGGAGCGGTGGTGGGCCAGCAGCCCTTCGGCGGGGCGCGTGCCAGCGGCACCAACGACAAGGCCGGGTCGGCGCTCAACCTCCTGCGCTGGGTGTCTCCGCGGAGCATCAAGGAGACCTTCGCACCGCCCCGGGACTACCGGTACCCGTTCATGCTCGAGGCGTAGGCTTCCCCACGAACCGCTGCTCGGGATCAAAAAGGAGCGCGGTGAGTGTGAAGGCCAGGACGGTGGCGCCGAGCAGGACTGCGACATCTCTCCCTGGCGCGAACTCAGCCGGCTGCCCCAGCGCATGCCGCATGAGGTCCACTGCATAGGTTACCGGATTGACCCGCGCGAGGGCTCGCAGGATCGGTGGCATTCCGGCGGTGGGATAGAGCGCGCCGCTCACGAAGAGCAGCGGGAAGAGCACCACATTGATCACGCCGGCAAAATTCTCCACCGAGCGGAGCCGGGCCGCCACGAGCAGGCCGAGCGTGGCGCTCATGACCGCTGCCAGTACCAAAGCGCCGGCCGCCGGCCCCACCTGTGCCACCGCGACGTGCATGACGAACGGTGCGCACGCCAGCACGATCCCTCCCTGCAGCACTGCCACCAGCGTCGCTGCGGCCGCGCGGCCCGCGAGGATCACCGGAATTCCCGCCGGACTCGCGAGCATGAGCCGGAGCATTCCGAATTCCCGGTCGTAGACGGTGGCGATCGCCGTGAGCATGCCGCCGAAGAGCGCCGCCATCACGATGATCCCGGGCAGTACATACGACTGATACGGCACGTCGCCTTCGATGCGGGCGATGGCGTTGTAGCCGGTTCCCACCAGCAGCAGCCACATGAACGGCCTGGCGAGGCCGCCGAGGAGGCGCCCCGTCTGCCGCGATGAGCGCAGCAGATCGCGGGCGATGATGCCGTGGATCGTGCTTACCGCGCTCATGGGGTTTCCGCCACCGTCTTCGCGAAATACACATCCTCGAGCGTGGCCGGCCGGATGGCGAGCCGGTCGATGCCGGCGGCGCCGGCAGCGAGCTCC
>JBOHSC010000251.1:0-3277 GCA_050733115.1 Gemmatimonadales bacterium | reverse complement strand
GATCAACGCCGCCTACTACCGCAAGGACAAAGATTGATCATTGCCACCGCGTCGGGCCCCTGATCGCGGTGAACGCTCTCGCCTCCGCGATCTGGGTGGGCGGTCTGGTGGCGATCTTCGTCGCCGCGCGGGCGGCGTCGAGGACGCTCGACCCCGCCCAGCGCGTCGCCTTCTTCCGATCGCTCGGCCGCACCTACGGCGTGGTCGGAACGACTGCCCTGCTCGTCGCGATCGTCAGCGGGCGATCCTCCTCGGCGGCCATCCGTGGGACGGCCTGCTGATCGCGACCGCGATCGTCACCGGTGCTCTGCTGCTGGCCGCCGGCGCCGGGATGGCGCAGGCGCGGGCGATGACCCGGCTGCGTAGGCGGGCGCTCGCCGAGCCCGGCGCGAACCTGGAGCGCCGCGTGCGTCGCGGGGCAGCGCTGGCAATGGTTCTGCGCGGGGCGATCGCCGCCTTCACGCTGGCGCTCGTCGTGCTCGGTGCCGCCCTCGTCGCCTAGCCCGTCTGGGCCAGGTCGACCGGGATCTGGCGCCAGACGAGAATCCGCTGACCCTCACCCGCGACGCTCTTCTCCAGCAGTCCGCGCAGCCGTCCTCGCTCTCGACCGCCTTGCGGTAGTGGCGGTCGGGCAGCTGTAGCAGGACCCCGGCCTCGTCGGCCGTCCCCGGGTCGGCGCCCTCTGCGCCGCGGTGCTCCATCCGCTCCCAGCACCGTCAGGGCGGGCGCGACCACCTCATGGGACGGGTCTGGGCGCGCGATGAAACCTAGACCGCACCCGTCGCGCCCGGCGCCGGGATCGTAAAGGCCGCCTGGCGTCGCCCTCACTCCGAGCGCTTGGCGGCGTGGCGGCGGGTGTAGAGCTTCTCGCGGATCTCCATCGCCCCTGGGTGACCATCGCCTGGCCACGGGGTGAGCAGCAACAGCAAGCGGGCGTAGCTCGATGCCTTGACCTCGTGTCGCTCGCGGGGCTCGAACTCGACCAGGAGGCCGCGGCCTCCTGAGGCGGTCGTGCCGGCACTGGCGCCGACCTCGACCTCGCCGTCGAGGACGATTAGCCAGGCTCGCTCGTGCACCTCATGCTCGGAGAGGCTCTCGCCGGTGGCGAGGTCGAGGACGATTGCCCGTGCGTCCTCGCTGGAGGAGAGGATCTCCGGCAATCGCGGCCTCAGGTCCAGCTCCTTGAGGTCCCAGCTCTGCACGATCGCTCCTTCTCGTAGTTCGGCGTTTGGACGCACGGCCTGGCAGCTAAGGAGTGCTTGCGCGCGCCCATCGTACGTGCTCGAATCGTTTATCCACTGACTGTGTGTAAATTCGCCCGGACCTGGCTTTCCGTGTGATAGGAATGGTCATCGCGTTGGCCGGTCGCTCCAATCCGCTCCTCGAGGAGAGTCATGAACGGCTCGACGTACCGCGGCTCGGTGCGAAGCGTCGAGAACAAGCGACTTGCCCCATCCGTAACCAGGAGAGGCACCGCCGTAGCCTGGGCCTTGAAGTGGGTCAACTCGACTGCTGCAGAAATCTGCTCCTCTCCGTTTGACTCGACATATGCGGCCAACCCGCCCAGCCAAACCTGAGATTTGACGATTCTGTTTCTCGCGCCGAAGATCTCCATGGCATCCTCCCGGTTGCCTGGCGCGAGCCTATCGCCCGATGGCTAACGATCGAGAACGGCGCAGGGCACGGCGGAATGAAACCGCACCCCCGGATTTCGGGCACTTCCTCGCCGAAGTTCCCAAATCGCCGCATATCGCCGCATATCTGCGCGTATTCCTGATCGGGGTGGGGTCTGACGCGCCGCCGCAAAATCCCTGCAAGTGTCCATGTTCGCCACCCTCCGGTCTCGGAGATGGGCCTCATTGCCATGCAGAAGGTCGTGGGCTCGAATCCCATCAGCCGCTTTTTCGCGAATCCGCTGCACGTGGGCGGGTCGTCGCCAGCGGGGAAACCCCGGAACCAAATCAAACCATTCCCGCATATCGCTGTTATTCCAGGCACGAATGCGCATTAGGGCCTGGAACCGCCCGAATGTGCGGCCTGGTGCGCAATGCCGCCGTTCAACGGGATCTTTGGCCCCGTGGCCGAGAGGCTCAGCGCGACAACTTCAGGAATGCCGCAGGCCACCTCACAACCGGAGGGTGCTCCGTGGTCGAGTCCTTTGTGTTGAGCTACCCCCAGCGCAGCGGCAACTGGTCAGTCAGCCCTCGGTACGTGGGGGCGAGCGTATTGAGCTCCCGATCGTGCGGTATGACATTGCGACTAACCGCATCGAGCGCACGCTTGCCCACCTGAAGCCCGAGGTCCCTCTTTCATCTCGGTCTTCGACACCTACGCCGCGCCAGGGGGAGGCGGGCGAGGTTCGCGGGGCAATGCCGGGACAATGTCCCCCCGGACGGTTGACAGGCCAGGCTCCCGTCGACGATACTCGCCGTTACCCTCACTCTTGGAGGTCAAAATGTCTTGGAAGCTCGAAGGCTCGTATTTTGAGACGTGCTCGTGTGACGTGATCTGCCCTTGCACGGCGTCGCTGGCGCTAGGAGCGACGAACGACCGCTGCAACGCCATGCTGGTGTTCAATGTCCAAAGCGGCGCGGTGGATGGCACCGACGTGAGCGGCCAGACGGTCGTCGCCATCGCCGATACGCCGAAGGTGATGAGCGAGGGCAACTGGCGCCTCGGCGTTTTCATCGATGCTGCTGCTTCTGACGAGCAGGCCGAGAAGCTCGGCGCCTTGTTCTCGGGGGCGCTGGGCGGCCCGATGGAGGCCCTGGGACCGCTGGTGGGTGAGAACCTGGGCGTAGAGCGCCTGCCGATCGAGGTACACGAGGATGGCCTCAAGCACTCGATCCGCATCGGCGAGGCCGTGGACTTCGAGATCGAGGACGTCGTGCCTTTCGGCGTTGAGAGCGGCGAACCCGCGAAGCTCACCGGCATCTTCCACCCCGCCGGTTCCGAGCTGACCGTGGCACACGCGACGCGCTCGAAGATCGACGCCTTCGGCATCCAATATGAGGGGAAGGCGGCCTTCTCCTCCTCGCAGTTCTCGTGGGCAGCCTGAGCGCAGCGGAGTCTCCCGCACCCTTCGACCGGCCCGCGGGACATGGCGAGTTTGCCGCTGCCATTGCCGCGGTGCGCACACGGTTAGGGCTTGTCGCGCTGCTATTCGGGTTGGCTGGCCTCGCTTGGTGGGTCACGGCCGAGCAGATGGCCGGAATGGACGGTGGGCCCGGAACCGACCTCGGGACCTTCGGCTGGTTCCTGGGGGTATGGATCGTGA
>JBOHSC010000250.1:0-4339 GCA_050733115.1 Gemmatimonadales bacterium | reverse complement strand
CCCCAAATCCAACCCCGACGAGCCGGCCATCGAGACGATGACCGCCATTCTCGGCGGCGACTTCGGCTCGAGGCTCAACATGAATCTTCGTGAGGACAAGCATTGGGCCTACGGCGCCTTCAGCTTCATCCGCGACGCGCGGGGACAGCGACCGTTCCTCGCGTACGCGCCGGTGCAGACCGACAAGACGAAGGAGGCCGTCGCCGAAATGCTGAAGGAGCTGCGCGGCATCGTCGCCGACCGGCCAGTGCAGCCCGACGAGCTGGAGCGAGCAAAGGGGTCGCTCACCCTCACACTCCCGGGATCGTGGGAGACGATGGGCGCTGTCGCGTGGAGCATCGGCGAGATCGTCACCTTCGGCCTCGACGACCGCTACTTCGACACCTATGCCGACCGGATCCGCTCGCAGACCACGGCGTCGGTCACTGAGGCCGCCACACGCACGGTGCAGCCCGACCACCTCGTTTGGATGATCGTGGGCGACCGCGCGAAGATCGAGGCCCCACTCCGGGAGCTCGGCCTGGGTGATCTCCAGGTCCTCGATACCGATGGCAATCCGGTGCGCACTTCGTGACGCGGGCGGCGATGCTCGCTCTCGCGGCGGCCGTGCTGGCATTGCTTCCATCCACGGCCTCCGCCCAGCGGCGCGGCGCCGGTTCGGCGTTCTTCCAGGGACCGATCGAGGTGGGTCCCCGCGCCGGGCGCGACTTCGAGAATCACGCCTGGAGTCTCGGCGTGGTCGCGCGGCTTCCGGCCGCCCAGCGACTGGAGATCCGTCCGAGCGCCGACGCCTTCTTTCCGAAGAAGGGGAAGACCGGCTGGCAGGCCAACGGCGACGTCGATATCAAGTTCGGGCCCGGAGGGACCGTCTATGGTGGAGGTGGAATCGCCTTCGTTCACCTCGGCGGGGACAAGACGCGCACCGGATACAATCTCTTCTTCGGGCTCATCAGCGCGCAGCCGGACGCGAAGGTGAAACCATTTCTCGAGTTTCGCTGGACCTTCGTGAACCAGACGAGCCCCTTCCGCCTGGTGGGCGGATTCACCCGGCGCCTGGGCGGATGAGGCGAGCATAGATCCGATCTGTCACACCCTCGTCGGCGCTACCCTGGCGCGAACCGGATTCTCGCGGCGAACCGCCCTGGGAACCGCCACCCTCCTCATCGGCGCGAATCTTCCGGATATCGACATTCTCGCCTATTTCGACGGACCCGCAGCCGACCTGAGCTTCCGCCGCGGATGGACGCACGGGATACCGGCACTCCTCGTGCTTCCCTTCCTGCTCACTGCCCTGGTCGTCGGGTTCGACCACCTCGTGCGGCGGATGGGCAGAGCCACCCTGCCGTCTGGCGTGGTCCCCGCGCAGGTCCTTCTCCTCGCGGCCGTGGCGGTGCTGACCCACCCGATGCTCGATGCCCTCAACACCTACGGTGTGCGCTGGCTGATGCCGTTCAACGGCCGCTGGTTCTACGGCGACACCCTGTTCATCGTCGACCCCTGGCTCTGGCTGATACTGGGCATCGGATTCCTCTGGAGCGGCTACCGACGCCGGATCCGGAGGCTCTCGGAGTGGACGTCTCGACCGGCGATCGTGGCGCTCCAGGTATCGGCGGGCTACATCGCCGTGATGGCACTCTCGGGATTGATCGCGCGGACGATCACCGTGCGGGAGCTGAGGGGAGTGACGGGTGAGAATGTGGAGGCGCTGATGGTGGGCCCCGTCCCGTTCACACCCTTCGTCCGAAGCGTGGTGGCGGCGCAGAAGAACAGCTACCGCGCCACCGAGTTCCGGTGGTTGCGCCGGCCGCACCTCGATGTCGCGTCATTGAGGAGCTATCCACGCAGCCGCCCTCAGAGCGCCGCCGTCGATGCAGCGGCGGCCACGCCTGTGGGCAAACGATTCCTGCGGTGGGCCCGATTTCCGGTGTTCGAAGAGGAGGCCGGGGCGGAGGGCTCCACGCTCGTGCACATGATCGACCTGCGCTACGCCGACCGGCCCGGCAAGGGATTCGGGACAGTCACGATCCCGGTAGCGGCGTCACCAGCTTCCGGGTCATCGTCAGATAGCCTGTCAGCATACCCTCCAGCCGGACACGCCGCTCCTCGTCACTGAGCCTGCCATCGCCGTCGAACATCTTCTCCGCCCAGGGCAGCGTATACATGTCCGGATGGAGAATCATTCCGAGACCCTCGAGAGGTATCCGGAGCTGCCAAAGCCCGCGGATGCCGCCCACCTGAGCGGTTGAAGCCGAGAGCAGCATCCCGCTCTTCCCGCGCAGCGGCACCGGCTTCACGCGCGATACCCAATCGATCAGGTTCTTGAGAGTCCCGGGCAGGGAGAAATTGTACTCGGGCGAGGAGATCATCACGCCGTCGGCGGCGGTGATCCGCCTGGCGAACTCCCGGGCGCCGGCGGGAACACCAGACGAGCTCAGGAGATCGCCGTCGAAGAGCGGTACGTCGAACTCGTGGAAGTCGGCGAGGTCGATCTCGGCGCCGTGCGTCGACGCCACCTCCGCCGCAATCCCGATGAGCTTCCGGTTCCACGAGCTGCGCCGGAGAGAGGCCGCGAACGCGAGAATCTTCACGGCATTCTCCGATAGGTTCAGTTCGACGATACGGTGTACCTGATCAGCACTCCCTCGACGAAGTCCGCGCTGATCTGCCCTGCGGGAACGGAGTATACCCTGGTCACGACCCTGAGCTTGCCCTCCATCCGCTCCGACGACGTCCGCGGCGTTCCAAGCAGCGCATCGGCATCGGCGAGAAGCATCCCCTTACGCGGCAGCCCGGAAGCCGGCGCCGGCGCCTCCGACGGGCCCGCCGGCTGGAGCGGCGTGGCATCGATGGTGGCGCGGTCGAACCACATGTAGTCCGCCAGCGCCGCCCTCACCGCCTCGGGGGCGAGGGCCGAGGCTGGTACCTTGTCCTTGAAGCGCAGGTTGAACCGGGAGCCGCCCTCCAGGCGGCGCTGGCGGATCGTCTGCTTCTTGGTCTCCTCCGCGTCGGCCACGGCAGCGCGATTGCGGGAATCTTCGCGCTCGCGATCCTTCTGCAAGTCGTCGAGCTCCTCCTTCATGGCGCGCTTCTTATCGGGATCGGTCTCGCGTTTGAGCTCCGCCTCGAGATTCTTCTCCCGCTTCGTCTTCGGAGCCGAGGAGACACTTACGCCGGAGGAGGTCTCGTCACCCATCGTGCCATAGCCTCCGCCACCGAGCTGGAACTCGATGAGCTTCGACTTGACCTTGATCTTGGTGACCATGACGCTCTCGCCGGACCTGACGGCGGTGCCATTGTCCTTGAGACGGTCGGCGTAGCGCGGGTAGTCGATCGAGGGATTGTTGGCGGGATAGATGTCGATCCCGTCCTCCGTGCCCGGCATGGCGATCTTGACGGTGACGGTGCGGCCCTCAAACGCCTGCTTCAGCGCCGCTTCAGACTGGGCGGACAGCCGGGGGGTGAGGGCGAGAGGGGCGAGGAGAACAAAGATGCGCCATCTGGACATGGCAGTTGCCTCGACGAGAAGGTTGTGCAGAGATAGCATACAACATATTATATCCAGTATACAGTATTCAGTTGCTTATTTGCCATCGAGCCGATGACCCTACATGCCACAACTCCAACGCGCACCACTCCGAGACCAGGTCTACCGACAACTCCTCGATGCGGTTCATCGGGGCAACCCCCCGCCGGGTAGTCGAGTGCGAGACACCGATCTCGCCGCAAGCCTGGGAGTCAGCAGAACCCCGGTTCGCGAAGCGCTGCTCCGCCTGGCCCGGGAGGGAGTACTCGATGCCGATGTGGGTCGCGGCTTCTGGGTTCCGCCACTCGATCCTGGCGAAATCGGCGAAATCGGCCGGATCCTCGGCGCCCTCGAGTCCCTCGCCCTCGAGTTGACATCCGACTTCCCCACTGAGCGGCTGGAGCGGCTCGCTGAGGTCGACCGGGAGCTCGAGCATATCCGGGGAGACGCCACGCGCTGCGCCGATCTCGAGGATGAATGGCACCGGGTCCTCCTCGGCGGCTGCCCCAATCGCCGCCTCCTCGAGCTCATTGCCAGCCTCCGCCAGATCTTGCGGCGGTACCTCGCCGCCTACCTCCGCGACGCGGCCCGTATCGCCCTCTCCACCCTGCCCCACCAGAAGATCCTCGAGGCGCTGAGGACTCACGACCGCCCGGCGGCCCGGCGAGTCTTCGACCAGCAGTGGCAGCGCGGAATCGACGAGCTGCAGGCCTGGGCGGCACAACCAAGACCCTCTACTGACACCAAGGTGGCGGCAAGATGATCGATCGGTGGCGGCAGGACACTCCGGGCTGCACCACTCGCGTGCACCTCAAC
>JBOHSC010000249.1:0-4333 GCA_050733115.1 Gemmatimonadales bacterium | reverse complement strand
GTCGTCGTCTTGATCACCACCCCTCCCTCCTGGAGCATGTCGCTCCATCGGGCCCTGGTGAGGTGGAGGACCTGTTGCGCGAGCCGGTTCAAGGCCGTTGGGGCGAGCGGCACCTGCGACTCGGCTTGGCGGGAAAACTCCCTCATGCGGGCGATGGTCGCCGCCACGTCTTCGATGGCGCGATTGACCGTCTCGAGATGCTCGCGCGCTGTGGGGCTCAAGTCCGGCTCGCTCTCGAGCAAGAGCTGGGTATAGATCGCGGCAGGAGAAATGGCGTTGTTGACGTCGTGGGCGATGCCGCTCGCCATCTCTCCAAGAGCGCGCAGCCGTTCATGTTGCATGACGGCCTGCTGGCTCTGGCGCAGGTCATCGTAGGCCTGCTGCAATGCGCTATGGATCTGGGCCTGATGCGCCGCCAATGCGACGTGCTCGCTCAGCTGGCGGAGAAACTCACAGTCCGTGCTGCTGAAGCCCCGGGGTTCCGCCCGGGCCGCCACCAGCGTGCCGAACACCTGGCTCTCGAGCAACAGCGGCGCCACCACCAGCGAGCGCAATCCATGTTCCGCAAGCCGCTGCGGGAAGGGAAACGCGAGGTCGATGATGTCGGGCTCATAGACCAGCTCGCCCCGGAGGCAGCGAGCGAGGCCGTTGTTGTCCACCGGAATCGGCGCCTTTTCGGCCATGCCCAGCGCGGTCGCCAGCGACCGGCCCTTGCTTCCAATGCCGGTGACGATCAGGGAGTTCGACGCCGCGTCGTACAGACAGAAGCAGCCCAACGCAATCGGTAGGTTGTCTTCCAGGGTCGACACCACCACTTGAAAGATGCTCGCCAGGTCCTGCCGATCGCCGATCGCACGCGTGATCCGATTGAGGAGGTGATGTCGAGCCAACTGCGCATGCAGCCTTTCCTCGGCCTGTTTCCGTTCGGTGATGTCGGTGATGAAACTGCAGAACGTCACTCCGTCGCCTGTCTTGAGCGGGCTCACCGCAAGCTCCACGGGGAACTCCCGACGATCCCGGCGCAGAGCCGAGATCTGGATCGGCGGATTCCCCCCCTTGCTGACGGCTTCGCCGAGCGAGCGCTCCAGCGCCCGCCGGAAGGTCTCCCGATGGGCCGGTCCTATGATGGCGTCCTCCACGCGCAGGCCGAGCGCTTCACCCCGGGGCCGGCCGAACATTGTTTCTGCCCGGGTGTTCCAATCGGTGATCACGCCTCTCCGGTCGGCTACGATCACCGCGCTCAACGCGGAATTCACAACCGCCCTCACCCGCTCTTCATTCTCTCGCAGCGTGTGATTCTGCTCCTGGATCCGCGTGAGCATGAAGTTGAACGCCTCCGTGAGCAGCCCCAGCTCGTCGCGTCCCCCCAGCCCGGCGGCCCGGACAGAGTAGTCCTGGCGTTCGGAGACCGCCCTGGCTGTCTCGGCCAGCGCCATGATCGGATGCGAGATCTGCCGCTGCAGCTTGCGGGCAACCACGTACGCCACCAGCAAGGACACCGCAGTGACCACGAGGGCGATGGCGGCATACAGGCGCAGCCGCTCGTACAAGGCCGTCATGTCCGATTCGAGATACAGGGTGCCGAGGCGCCTGTTGCCTCTTTCGACCACCGGCTCGAAACCGACCAGCCGCGAGCGGTCGAGCCGGAAGCCGTCGGGCCCCGGGGTCGGGGGGAGGGAGTGCGGGGAGAGCCTCTCGGGGTAAACCGAGAAGATCCGGCCATTTTCGTCGTAGAGAGTGGCGGCGATGATGTGAGGCTCGGCTCCGAGGGCGCCCAACACCTCTCGTGCGTCATCCTGGTTCTGAAATGCCAGCGCGGCCGTGCTGTTGGCCGCAATGATCTGCCCGATCGTGGAAAGCTCCCGCACCGCCGTCTGCCTGAACGTCAGGAACTCGTAGGTCAGGAATGTCGCGCAGGTCAGCACGAGGACCAGCCCGCTGGTCAGAAGCATGATCGTCATCAGCTTCCGGCGGATCGGTGTGTTTCGGAGGGGCATCCTCTAATCCTCGCCGGCGGAAACGATCAGAGCCGGGCGGAGCAGCTTGGAGCTGATGGTCAGGTTGGCGGCCTTGGCGGCCTCAAGATTGATGTGCAACCGGATCCGGTTGTGCTCGGTCACGAATCGAATCATCCCTCCGCGCGAGGCAAAGTGCTCGGCGTCGCCTACGGTGAGAACGCTGCGGCCCTTCAGGCTCTCGAGAATTTCCGCCATTCGGCCCTGTTCCCGCGGGCTGACGAAGAGAATGTGACACGTCTTGATCTCGTCCACCCCACGGTAGCGCCGCACGGCCAAGGGATGGTTGCCCACCAATTCCCCTCGCACGGTCTCATCGAGATAGGTCCCGAACGGATCCTCTCCGAGGACGCAGATGAGCAGCGGCGTGTCCGGCTGGGGAAACTCCGATGCCGGCCATTCGACGAACTGGGCAAAGTTGAACAGGAAGACTGCCTTGAGCTGATACTCGGGAGAGGCGGAGGCCTGCGCGAGCGTGTCCGCCGGCGCCGTCGTGGAGGCGACCGCCCACATCACGAGGTGGAGCCAGATGTCGCGCATCAGCGCCACGTGATCTTGCCATAGACGCCGCGCTCCACCTTGCGCGGCAACGGTCCCGAAGGGATGAACTCGGCATGGTCGTCGTTCAGCAGGTTCTGGCCAACGACCGCCAGCTCCAGGCGCTCCCACGGCTTCCACGCGAACCGCAGGTCCAGACCACCGTAGCTCGGCACGCGGGGGTCGGGGAGCTCGCTCACATAGCGAAGTACTGCGTCCAGCTCCAGCCCGGCGGGAAGGTCGGCCGAGGACTGAATCACGAACTCGTGTCGCGGATCGTCGCTCTCTGCCGATGCCCTGTTGAGATCATTGCTGCCGGGCTTCAGGGAAAGGTCCTTCCGCAGGAAGGTGTACCCGCCGCGGAGCCGCCAGCGGCTGCTGACCTGGTAGGCAGCCGCTAGCTCCACCCCGTAGGTATGGCCCCGCACGCCGTTGCCGAACGTGATCGGGATCCCCAGAGGCGGCGGGCCGGGCTCGGCGGTGCGTACGTTGTCGTAGTCGTTGTAGAACGTGGACAGGGCGAGCGATACTCTTTCGTGCGGCTGGACCCGCCAGCCCAGCTCGGCGGCGAGCACCTCCTCCGACTGGAGATCGCCGCTGGCGATGATCGGCAGGGAGGGCGCGGCGAGCAGGACGAAGTCGCGGTCGAGACGGGACGGCGTCTTGACCGCGCGGGACAGCGCCGCCCACACCGTGTGTCGGGGTGTCGGGCTCCAGGCCAGACGGACGCTCGGCTGAACCTCGAAACCGGTGTAGTCGTTATGCTCGAACTTCGATCCCAGCGTCAGGCTGAGGCGCTCGTGGACGAAGGCGATTTCGTCCTGGATGAAACCGCTGTAGAGATGAAGCACCTTGTGCGCCGGCAGGAAGGCGAACAGTTCGAGGTTTTCCGTCCGGTGATCCATCAGGCGGGCGCCCAGTCCCCAGATCACCTCCTGCCGGCGGCCGAGCTGAAAACGGTGTTGCCAGTCGACGTCGTAGGTAGACAAACCCTCCGTGAACCCGTTGCCGAAATCGCGCCAGGTGCGATCGTAATACGCCTGAAGCTGAAGATCCGAGGCTGCCGACAGCACGCGCTTCCAGCGGCCGATGGCATTGCCGCCCCTCGCAACGATGCGCGCGCCGCCGTCGGGATCGGGCCTTCCGTCGTAGTAGTCGGCTTGCAAGGTGAGCGCGTCGGCGGGACCGGCATTCCAGTCCATCCGGAAGCCACCCTGCCCCAGGCCCCAGGAATCGTTGGCGTCTTCTCCGCTGCGGAGGTTGGTGCTGCCGCGCCCGAATCCCATGGCATACAGTCGAAACTCGGGACCGGACGAGATCTGCCCCCCGTAGCGCACCTCGCCAAAACCGTGGAGCTCGGTGCCGCCACCTCCTTCCACGGACAGACCCTGCGTCTCTTTTGCGCTCTTCGTGATGATGTTGATCACGCCGTTGACCGCGTTGGCGCCCCACAACGCGCCTCCTGGACCGCTGATGACTTCGATGCGATCCACGGTTTCGAGCGGCACGTTCTGCACATCCCAAAAAACGCCGGCATAGAGCGGAGTATAGACCGTGCGGCCGTCGATCAGGACCAGCAGCTTGTTGGCGAGCACGTTGTCGAAGCCACGCGCGCTCACCGCCCATTGACTCGCGTTGACCTGCGCCACTTGCAGGTTGGACGCCAGCCGCAAGGCTTCCGGAATGCTGGATGCACCGGAGCGCCGAATGTCCTCGCCCGTGATGACCTGGATGGCCGATGCGGTCGTCGACAATTTCTCCGGGCGCCGGGACACCGAGAT
>JBOHSC010000248.1:0-6189 GCA_050733115.1 Gemmatimonadales bacterium | reverse complement strand
GGATGCCGATCTTGCCGACGTCGTGCAGCGGCGCGGCACGGCGAATCAGGAAGACGTCCTCGTCGCTCATGCCGAGGGCGTTGCCGAGAAGCGCGGCCGTCTCGCCCACCCGCTCGGTGTGGCGCCCCGTTTCGTCGTCCCGGAACTCCGCCGCGATCGCGAGGCGCTCGAGGGTGTCGAGGTAGGCCCCCTCCAGCTCGGCGGTGCGCTCGCATACCCGTCGCTCGAGGAGGTGATTCTGCGTCATGATCTCCCGGTGGAGCCGCCTGGTCTCGAGGAGATTCTGGATTCTGAGCAGGAGCTCGTCGGCCTCGAACGGCTTGGTGACGAAATCCTTGGCCCCCGCGGACAGGGCCTTCCTGCGCGCCTCCGGCGACGTGTCGCCGGTGATCACGAGGACGGGCAGATAGGTCTGGGGCCCGATCGAGGTCCGCAGCTCCTCGAGCACCGCCAGGCCGGAATGCTTGGGCATGTGCAGGTCGAGCAGGATCAGATCGGGGTGTTGGCGCCGGAAGAGCGCCAGGAACTCGGTCGCGTCGGTACTCGTCACGACGTTGCCGTAACCGGCGGCGCGGAGGACTCGTGCAAGGACGCTCAGGTTGTACTCCTCGTCGTCCAGCACGAGAATGCGCGCGGCCGAGGAGCTCGCGTCATCCATTCAGCACGCTCCTTACGTTCTCCAGCAGGCTATCGACGGTGAACGGCTTCTCGATCAGCGGCCCGAGCGATTCGTCATTCCCCAGTCGGGTGATCGCCTCCTGGGAATAGCCCGACATCAGGAGCACCGGGACGGCCGGACGGATTTCCCTCAGCCGGTCGCGCAGCTCGAGTCCGCTCATCTCGGGCATGACGATGTCCGAGATCACGAGATCAACCGGGTCGTCGTTCTCGCGGAGCGCCGCCAGCGCCTGGCGCCCATTCATCGATTCGACGACGCGATAGCCGCGGCGCTCGAGCAGCCGGCAGACGGCGCTCCGCACGGCGCCATCGTCCTCGACCACGAGAATCGTGGCCCCTGCCCGATCCTCGGCCTGGGTCGCGGGGCGGGGCCGGGCCGCAGGCTGGGCCTCACTCTCCAAAACGCCGCCGCCCGGAAGGTAGATCCTGAAGGTCGAGCCGCGTCCCACCCGGCTGTGTACCCAGATATGACCACCGCTTTGTTTCACGATGCCGTAGACCGTCGAGAGACCGAGTCCCGTCCCGAGCCCCACCGGCTTCGTGGTGAAGAAGGGCTCGAAGATCCGGCCCTGGGTCTCGGCATCCATGCCGCAGCCGGTGTCGGTCACGCTCAGCACGACATGCGGGCCGGGCTGGGCGCTCGGGTGGGCGAGACAGAATTCCTCGTCGAGGACCACGTTCCTCGTCTCGATCATCACGGCGCCGCCGTCGGCCATCGCGTCGCGCGCGTTGACGACGAGGTTGAGGATCACCTGGTCGAGCTGGTTGCGGTCGGCCACGACAGGGTAGAGGTCGCCGTCGAGACGGGTGGCCACCGTGATGTTTTCCGCGACCAGACGCCGGGCGAGCGGCTCGATCGCTGCTACGACGCCGTTCAGATCCAGCACCTGCGGGTCGAGGACCTGCTGCCGGCTGAAGGCCAGGAGCTGCCTGGTGAGGCTCGCGGCGCGTGAGGCCGCCTCCTCGATCTCTTCGACGTCGCCCCGGTGCGGATCGTCCCCGCCCAGATCGCTGAGCAGCAGGTCGGAGGCGGTCTTGATCACCGTGAGCAGATTGTTGAAGTCGTGGGCGATGCCACCGGCAAGCTGGCCCACCGCCTCCATCTTCTGCGCCTGGCGGAGTTGCGCCTCGAGCACCTTGCGGTCGCGCATGTCGACGTAGATCACCGCCACGCCGTCGACCCCGCCGCCGGCGTCGTGCAGCGGCGCGGTGGAGATGCTCACGTCGATCACCTCGCCGCTCTTGTGCAGCCGGCTGGTCTCGACATTCGTCACCGGTTTGCCCGAGAGGACGCGCTCCTTGAGGCCGCGGTATTGCACCGAGAGATCGGGAGGCACGACGGGCAGCGTCCGCCCGATCACCTCATCCGCGGTCCACCCGAAGAGCTGCACCGCCGCCGGATTCCACGAGCGCACGTAGCCGTCGGCGGTGACGGCGCAGATGGCCAGCGGCGAGGCCTCGAAGAGCGCTCGCAGCTCGTCGCTCGCGCGGCGCAGCTCGGCTTCCGCGTGATGCCGGGCCGTGATGTCGGTCGAGAGACCGAGCACGCGGTTGCAGGAGCCATCCCGCTCGATCAGCGGCGCCTTGACCGTCTGGAGCCACCGGGTCTCTCCGTCGCTGGCGCCGGTCACCCGCTCCTCCGGGATCACCTTGATCTGCCGCTTCGACATCACCTCGCGGTCGGCTTCCACAAAAGCGCGGACCTCGTCCAGATTCGGATTGAAGTCGGCGTCCGTCTTCCCGATCAGGTTTCCCACCGTCGTGCCGTACAACTCGGCGACCGCGCAGTTGGCGAGCGTGAAGCGTCCGCTCCAGTCCTTGACGAACACGAACTGCGGGTTTGTGTCGATGACCTGGTTCAGGAACCTCGTCTGGTCGAGCAGCGCCTCGTTGGCTCCCGCCAGCTCCACGGTACGCTCGGTCACGCGGCTCTCGAGGGCATCGTTCAGCCCCTTCAGCATCAGCTCCGCGCGGGTCCGGGCAAGGTCGGTCCGATCGAGCGACACGGCGCTCCACCAGATGAGCGCGCCCATCACCAGCATCGTACCCGTGGCGAGCAGCGCCACGCCGGTCCCCGCGTCGTAGAGCCCGATCGCTTCGCCCTTGAACCGGAGCCATCCCAGCATTATCGGCAGCGCGATCACGGCGGGAAGGAGTCGCCGGCCGAGCACGCTCCCCGGTCCCGTGCCGGTGAGGAGCGACGTCATCCCGGCGCCGGGCCGCGCGGAGATGATACCGAGCGAGAGCATGAGAAAGCACACCGCGGTGTTCATCGCCATCGGGGTGAACCGGCCGATCCCATAGAGCATCCGCGAGTCGTACACGTAGCCCAGGCTCACGATGAGCGAGAGCACGCCCGCAATGGCGGCCAAGGCGACGGAGGGCCGTTTGGCCCCGCGCGTCCGGTAGTCCATGAGCGCCAGCGCCAGGCCGATCAGCACGAAGCTGAGGCCGGTGTTCGGCGCCATGCGGTTGGGCCCGCCACCCGCGTCCGAAGTCACCTTGCTGGCGAAAAGGAGGAGGTCGGCGCCGATATCCCACGGGGTGTAAAGACGGCTCAACGCGATGAACGCGATGGAGACGATGCTCGCCGCGCCGGCCTGAGCGAAGAGTCTCTCACCGGCGGTGACACCCTCGGAGCAGAGCAGCAACAGCGAGGCGGCCGCGAGAAGAAAGCATATGGCCGAGAGGGGATTCATCGACACCAGGCCGGGCACCGCGCTCTTGAGCAGCGGGCTCCCGATCCACCAGCCGAGCAGTGCCACTACCGCGACGGCGGCGACCGCGCCTGCGGCCCAGCGGCCCAGTGAGAGACTGAGCTCCCGGCGTCGAACGCTCTCCTCGGAGCGCACCAAACCGTCCAGATCCTGGGGGAAGGACCCTACCGTCATCGATTGCCCCTGGCGACCTGTTCCAACCACGAGAGTGGCATGGCGCGGCGCGCCCTGCCGTAGGAGGGTTGGCGCTGGCGCACGGGGCACAATCCAGGCCTTGGTGAGAGTGTTGCGGGAGAACGACTTGGGAGGGATCGTGGAAGGGCCTGCGCTCCTATCTGCAAGCCGGGAATGCAATCCGCAGCACCGGAGGGGAAGGACTACGACTCGCGGTCGGCCCGGATCCTCTCGTAGAGCTGGATGTGCCGCTCGGCCATCACCGCCTGGGTGAAGCGCTCGGTTACCCGCTTCCGCCCCGCCTCACCCATCGTCCGGCGGCGGCTCGCGTCACGGCTCAGCGTCTCGAGCGCCTGGGCCAGCGCAGGGACATCGCGGAGTGGTACCTCGAGACCGGTGACTCCCGGCACGTTCACCTCGCGGACGGCGCTCGGCAGCGCCGTCGTAATCACCGGACGTCCTGCCGCCATCGCCTCGAGCACGACCAGGCCGAACATCTCTTCGACCGTCACCGACGGCAGGACGAGAAAGTCGGCGTCGGCCATGCGGCGGGGGAGATCTTCGTCCGGATACTCTCCGTACCAGCGCACCCGGTCGCTGACTGCCAGCGCCTGCGCCAGGGTGCGAAGGCGGGGGCCTTCGGGTCCCGAGCCGACGACGTCGAGCCGCAGGTCGGGGACACGCTCGAGCGCGCGCAGCAGGATGTCGATTCCCTTGTACGCCACCAACCGGCCGATGAAGATGGCGCGCGGCGTTCCACCGGGCGGCGGGGGCGGCACCAATTCCCAGCGGCTCTGATCGATGCCGAAGGGAATGACCTCGACCTTGCTCTCGTATCCCTCCAGCTCGCCGGAGAGCGCCAGGTGTGCGCGACTGGGCACCACGACGGCGGCGGCACGGCGGAGCACGAGACGGGTGACCGGACGGTACATCGAGCGTCGGGAGTCGGCGTGCTGGGTGACGACCACCGGCGTACGGCGGGCGCGCAGGAGGCAGGCGACGTCGGCAAGAGGATGAGGATGGTGAACGTGGATGATGTCGGCGCGCTTCCAGGCGGCCGCGATGTACCCCGGCGCGATCTCCTGGGTGCCCAGGGCGGCAAAGGAAAGCGCGCGGGTGACCGCGGAGCGTTGTCGCGCGGTGGTCCCTCCCCGGCCCCGACCTTCCACCGCGACGACTTCCACCTGGTGCCCCAGCATGGCCGCACCCTCGGCCAGGCTCTGCACCACGCGTTCCATGCCGCCCGATCGGGGCCAGTAGTACTTCGCCAGGTGGAGTATGCGCATCTGTGTCTTGCCAACTTCACTACGACCCTTTACCGCTGTCAACCGCCGACGCGGCCCTTGGAGCCCGACTCGTCTGCCGCCAGATTGCTGGCGTGCGCGCCATCGTGGTCTCTCGCGTCTATGCCGATCCCGCCGCCCGCGGCAAGCTCAGGGCCCTTGCCGGCCTCGGCGTGACCGTGGCCGCTGCCGTGCCCGATCGCTGGATTCCCGCCGGACTCTCCCACGAGCAGAAGACATCGTGGGGCGACGACGGTGGCGTCCGAACGGTGCCGATTCCCATTCGCGGCAGCTCCTCTCCGACCGCCGACCCTGCATGGCACGCCGGCTCACTGCGCCGGCTTCTGTCGGATTTCCGCCCCGACATCGTGCAGATCGAGGAGGAGCCGTGGACCCGCGGCGCGGTGGCGCTCGCCCGCGCGGCCAGACGGCTGCACCTTCCCTACATAGTCCTCGCCCGGGAAAGTCTGCCGACCACCAACGGCGTGCTGCCGAAGCTCCGCCGCCACCGGACCCTGGCCGGCGCCGTGGGCATCGTGGGCGTCAACGAGTCCGCGGTGCGGCTCGGCGTGCGGGATCATCCTTCGCTGCCCCATCGTACCGCGCCCCAGGTGGGCGTCTCGCTTCCCCTCAGCACCCATCGGTCGAATCACGTGGGATTATCGATCGGATTCGTGGGGCGGCTGATCCCGGAAAAGGGGCTCGACCTCCTCTTCCGTGCGTGCGTGAAGCTCGTCGGCCGATGGAATATCACCGTGGTCGGCACCGGACCGGCGCAGGAGGAGCTCGAGGGACTCGCGGAGCGGCTGGGCATCGCGGGCAGGGTGACCTGGCTCGGCCCATTGCCCCGAAGCGCTGTGGACGAGGTGTGGCCGCGCCTCGACTGCGTCGTCATGCCTTCCCGCACCACTCCGCGCTGGATCGAGATCACTCCCCGTGCGGCGCTCGACGCCATGGCCCATGGAGTGGCGGTGATCGGCAGCGCCGCCGGCGCGCTGCCGGAAACCATCGGCGATGCCGGCGTAATCGTTCCCGAAGAAGATGTGCCCGCACTGGCCACGGCACTCCAGCGACTTCACGACACTCCCGGGGAAAGCGCCCGCCTCGGCGCGGCCGGCCGGCGGCGGGTCATGGACGAGTATACCGACGCCGCTGTTGCCGACAAGACCCTCCGTTTCTGGCGCGAAGTTCTTCGCGCAACCGCTTGACTTCGCCGTACTTACGAGCGATCTTCGCCCTCCATGCATCTTAGAGCCTCACGCAGCATCTGGTCCCCCGGCCGGCTCTTCGCCTGGGGCTTGGTCATTCTCGCACTCGCGCCTGCGGTGGCCGCCCAG
>JBOHSC010000247.1:0-6976 GCA_050733115.1 Gemmatimonadales bacterium | reverse complement strand
AGGAAGCGGTCGCCGATGTAGCGGTCGGAGAGGGTGGCGGCCGCCACGAGCGCGCTGTCGGTGATGCGCACACCATGGTGGATTTCGTACTTCTCCTTGAGGCCGCGAAGGATCGCAATGGTATCGGGCACGCTCGGCTCGCCGACCAGCACCGGCTGGAAGCGCCGCTCGAGCGCCGGGTCCTTCTCGATGTGCTTGCGGTACTCGTCGAGCGTGGTGGCGCCAATGACGTGCAACTCGCCACGAGCCAGTGCCGGCTTGAGCAGGTTGCTCGCATCCACCGCGCCCTCCGCGGCGCCGGCCCCCACGATGGTGTGCACCTCGTCGATGAAGGTGACGTATTTCCCCTCGCTCTCGGTGAGCTCCTTCACCACCGCCTTGAGCCGTTCCTCGAACTCTCCCCGGAACTTGGCGCCGGCGAGGAGGAGGCCGATATCGAGCGCTACCAGCTCGCGGCCGCGCAACGACTCGGGGACGTCGCTGTTGACGATCCGCTGGGCCAGCCCCTCGACGATGGCCGTCTTGCCGACGCCCGGCTCACCGATCAGCACCGGATTGTTCTTGGTGCGGCGGGAGAGCACCTGCATCACGCGGCGTACTTCCTCGTCACGGCCGATGACCGGATCGAGCTTACCGTTTCGAGCGAGGTCGGTGAGATTGCGGGTGTACTTCTCGAGCGCCTGGTACTGTCCCTCGGGAGATTGGTCGGTGATACGGTGTGAGCCGCGGACCTCCTTGAGCGCTGCGAGCAGACTGTCGCCGGTGATGCCCTGCTCCGACAGGAGAGTGCGGGCCGCCGTCCCCTTCTCCTCGGCGAGGGCCAGCAGGAGATGCTCGGCGGAGACGTAGGCATCACCGAGCTTCTTGGCGAGAGCCTCCGCCCGATCGAAGACACGATTCAGCTCGCGGCTGAATGTCGGCTCCGCCGTCCCCCCTTCCTGCCTGGGGAACCGGTCGAGCTCGCGGCGGACGGCCTCGACGAGCGCGTCCACGTTGGCCCCGGCCTTCTGGAGGAGCGGCCGCACCACCCCATCCTCCTGCTGGAGCAGCAAGGCGAACAGGTGGGCGTCGTTCACGACGGGATTACCGCGACGGCGGGCCTCTTCGCCGGCGTCGCGGAAGGCCTCTTGGGCCTTGATCGTCAGTCGTTCAGGTCGGATCATCGAATCCTCGAGTCACTGCGCATCGGGCAAAGTTCGTGAATCCACGGCGGCAGGCAAGGCTCGTTCCCGAATCCCCTGCCGATATGGCAGCCATGCTCAGCAAATACAACAGGGGCGACGGCTGCGTCGCCCCTATTGATGGCTGGTGAGCTTCCTTTGCACGATCATCTTCCGGGTGAACCGCTCGCCGTCAACACTCAACTGGTAGTAGTAGACTCCTGGTGTCGCTTCTGCCTTGCCATCCAGGTATTTCCCGTCCCAGAACGTATGATAGCTTCCGCACCGTAGTCTGAGGCTGTCTACTCGTTCATCGGATCCTGCCGCCAGCACCGGAATCGCCACCACCTGCACCAGCACGTTGTAGATCTTGAGACTCACCACCGGCTGGCGACCCTTCGCGCAGAGCTGCTGACCGATCTCGAAGGGAATCGTCGTCGCCGGGAAGAACGGATTGGGGTAGTTCTCCTTCAGCTCGACCCGCGGCGGGCCAACGTTCGCCTGTGCAGCCACCGGGGACCCGATTCCCACCAGCAGTCCGAGCCACCACCCCGGCCACGCCAAACGGACCATGGGCGCTCCTGTTCATACCAGATGTCGAACGGCAGACCCCTCCTGTCGAAGCAACAGTTTGCCCTCGACCGGCAGCCTCTGCGGCCGGCCAGGATGACCTACACCTTATAGCTAATCGTGGATATCCGTGCCGCAAGGAGCGACGAGCTTCACCACGCGTCGCCCCTCCGGCACCCGGACCGTGATCCCCCGGCGGTCGGCCCACTCGAGGAGGGGGATCAGGAATTTCCGGCTCACCCCCAACCGCTCGCGGAGCATTGCCGGGGTAATCACCCCGTTCGGGCCCATGCCGGCCAGCGCAGCGGTGAAGCGCTCCAGCGCCTTGGCGGAGTAGAATCGGTCGCGCTCCACCGGTGTTGCCAGCCCACGTTCCACGGCCAACCGCAGAACCGTGGCGAGATCGCTCCGGCCGGTCCGCGCCGCGAGCTCGCTGACCGTCGGCGGAGAAAGACCCGCCTCGTCGAGAAGACCCACGATCCTGTCGATTTCCGCATTGCCACCCTTGACCACCACCTGAAATCCGGGGAGCGACGCCGTCCCACCGGTGACGCGGATCTGCCCCGACGACTCGAGATCGCCGAGCGCCGCCTGGGCGATGGAATCGTCGACGCGAAGGGCACGGCGGAGTGTTTCCAGGGGTATTCCCGCGCTCCCCGGATGCCCCGCATGGTACTCCACGACCGCCGCCAGCGCACGCTCGGCTGCTCTGCCTACGATTGCCGCCGACACCATGCGATCGCCCAGCCGCCGCGCACCGGACTCCCCATGAAGCAGTGCGTCCGTCTCCGCAGGTGAGACACCGAGCAACAGGGGCAGCGAGCGCGTGGCGATGCCTCCGGGACGGCGCTCGAGCAGGGCGCGGAATCTCACGGCGGGATCGGCGTCGGCAACGCCCACCGGCCAGCCAGCGCGCCGCGGCGGCGCCGGATCGAGCACCCGCCCCCCTCCGATCGTAGCCACGGGGCTGTAGCTCCGGACGACGAATCGATCGCCGCCCCGCGCCACGATCGGCCGCTCGAGCGCGAGCCGCGCGAGGCCGCGGCCTCCGGGGTCAATGGGCGCGCTTGGCAGCACACGCGCCATCACCTCCGCCGTACCCAGCAGGACACGAATGCGGCTCCTCGCGGCCAGGGAACGGGGTGCCGAGGCGTCGAGGGCGATCTCGCTGTCGAGCGCCGTCGTCACGGCCCACGGCTCCTGGTCGGACACGAGCACGCCGCCACGCTCGACGGCTGCGCGATCGATGCCCGCGATTCCCACAGCCGTCCGTGCGCCCGGCTCGCTCCGCTCGAGAGAGCGGCCGTGGCTCTCGATCGACCGGACTCGCCCCCGCAGTCCGGCCGGGAGGAGAACGACCGCGTCGCCGATGGCGACCGCTCCCGACCAGGCCGTGCCGGTCACTACGGTGCCGATACCAGCGACCGAGAATGCGCGGTCCACCGGGAGCCGGAAGAGATCGTCGGTGGATCGTGCAGGGAGCGAGCGAGCCCGCGTCGCAATGACGGCCTTGAGGTGTTCGAGGCCCTCACCGCTCCGCGCCGAGACGGCAATCGGAGCCTCGAACCCGACACTCGAGGAGCTCAGCGCTCGCGCTACCTCCACCGACAGCAGCTCGAGGTCTTCGGGGGTCGCGAGATCGGCCTTGGTCAGAACCGGGATGCCCGCGGGCACACCGAGATGTTCGAGCACCGCCAGGTGCTCGAGGGTCTGCGGCATCACGCCCTCGTCGGCGGCGATGACAAGGAGCGCCAGATCCACCCCCGAGGCGCCGGCCACCATCGTGCGAACGAAGTCTTCGTGCCCCGGCACGTCAACCACGCCGGCGAAAAGGCCGCCGGCCAACGGCAGTGGCGCGAAGTTGAGATCGATGGTGATACCCCGGCGCCGCTCCTCCGCCAACCGGTCCATCGGAGCACCGGTGAGCGCCGTGACCAGCGCGGACTTTCCGTGGTCGATGTGCCCCGCCGTCCCGATGATCAGGGTGCCTCCCAGGGCCGTCTCATCCAGAAGTCGAGCGCCGGCAGCTCCGCACCTTCGGCAAGGTGATACCGGATGTACCGGGCGACCAGGCGTCTGTGGGCAGCCGCGTGACGCGAGTCGAGAAGGGGCAGTGCCGCGGCCGGATCGAGAAGATTCAGAAGGTCCGCATGTGACCGCTCCGGGAGCTGCGTGGCGCCATGATGCGCGGCGCACGCGGGACAGAGCGCTCCGCCCTCCCGCGCGCTGAACGGAAGCGCGCCGCCTGCAGGAAGGAGCGCTCCGTCGAGCACGCACGCCTCGAGCGACGGCGCGAAGCCGAGGACGCTGACTTGATGCCACACGAGCCGGAGCCCAAGCGCATCGACCGAGTCCCCCGGCGCCGACTCGAGCCCGCCGAGCGCGTCGAGGAGCAGGTCGAAGCTCTCGGGGTGTGGATCGGGGGGTGCGAAGCGAAGCATCACTTCGGCGAGGACGGAGGCGGTGGCATATCGCGACAGATCGGCGGCCAGGCCGGCATGAAGCCGGGTGAGATCGAAGGCCGTGAGGATATGGAGCTCGCGATTCTCCTTGGTGAGCAACTGCGCCTGTCCCTCGCTCAAGAGCTGGAGCGCCGCGCCGAACCGGCTCCGCGGACGGAGCGCGCCCTTCGCGATGGCGCTTTGCACTCCGGATTCGCGGGTGGCGAGGCGAACGATCTTGGAGGTCTCGCTGTAGCGAAGAGCAGACAGCACGATCGCCGGAGTGGTCACGAGAGGCATGGGTGAAAGATACCGCTCGGCCACTCCGGCGACGGAGGCAGGACGTACGCTACCGGAGAGCCGACTGCACTCCTCCCCGGTAGGTGGCCTCGAACTCGGCCCGGCAACCGGTGTTGGTCCAGATGAACGAGTCGGTGTATCCCCAGGTCTGCCCTTGCCGGCAGCGCCCGCCGCTGAAGTCCCTGGTGAGTCGGGCCCCGGTGGCGTAGCCGCCCGTCTGGCAATGGGTCCGCTGCCCGGTGACGAGCCCGCACGGGATGACCCGCGTGGCCGCCGGAGGAGGGACCGGAGCAGTGGGGCCGCCGGTGTCCTGGAGGGTCACCTGGAACTCGCCACGGCAGCCGTTCCGGGTCCAGATCTCGACGTTGCTGTGACCCCAGTTCTGCGGGGGCGCGCAACGGCCGGCTCCGCTCACGTCCCTCATCAGACGCACTTCCCTGATCTGCCCGTTCGCGGTGCAGCCGGCATACTGTCCGCTCGTTACGCCGCAGGTGATGAGTTGGGTACCGGGCGTCCCGGCGCCGGGACCGGTCTCCCCGCGGAGCGTGACCTCGAAGTCCGCCCGGCACCCCTTGTTCACCCAGATGAACAAGGCGGTGTAACCCCAGCTCGCGTTCTGCTGGCAGCGCCCGGGGTTCAGCTCCCTGGCAATGCGCACGGACGCCGCATACCCGATCACGTTGCATTGAACCTGTGCATCGGTAGGAGCACCGCAGATGATACGCTGAGTCGAGGTCGATGGAGGAGGAAGCACGGCCGGTCCGCGGCCCACATTGAATTCCCCGCGGCATCCCTTGTCGACCCGGATCCCCCTCGCGTCGAATCCCCAGCTCTTGCCCTGAAGACAGGGCGCCCGGGAGATCTGGTTGATCAGCCGGGCGCCGCGCCACGACGCGCCAGCCGGACAGCGCGTCAGCCCACCACTGCTCTGACACGTCACGAGGCCACGCGCGTCCACTTGTGCTGTCACTGGCAACGGTAGTGAGAACCCGACCGAGCACCAAGCGACCGCGGCCACAGCAAGGCCGCGAAATGAGGAGGGCATCGGAATCGCCTCCGGGTCAAGCCTGATGACGGCGCTGCCGGTCAGGTTCTCCGGTCTGGTTGCCGAGGGGACGGACCGCCTAACGTACCCGTCGAACGGCAGCGCTCACTCCGCCGGGATCTGTATCGTGGTAGCCCCGCTGGGACACTCGCCGAGGGTGATCACGCTCTTCTCCACGAGCAAGGAGTCGAGCACGTGGGCCTTGCCTGGCTGTCCGCCCTGGCAGGGGCCACTCTCGATGGCGTATATCCTGCCCTTGCTGTCCACCGCGACCGCCGAGTTGGATGGGATCTTGACGCCATTCCCTGCCCCGCGCACGACCTGGTTGGCGTCGGTGTCGAACTCCATTACCCCTTCGGCGAACGAGCTGATATAGATCTTCGAGCCGCCGTCGGCAGCCACGTTACCCGGACCGGTTCCGAATCCGGTGAAGCTCGCCATCTCCTGAAGTCCAACCGGGTCGACGATCGAGAGCCGGCCCTCACCCTCGAAGAAGCTGCCGGTGTTCATCACGTACAGGAGCCCATCGCCGCCCAGCACGCCGAAGCCCGCGTTGCCTGGTCCGGTGAGCGGGATCGAGTCCAGGTTCGTGGTGGTCGCCGGATCGAGCACCGTCAGCCAGCTCGGGCCGGCCGGGGCGAAGTTCACTAGGTTCCCGTTCAGAACGAAGAGTCTGCCCCGGGCGTAGACGATGCCCTGCGGATAGATCCCCACTCCGCTCTCCGTCGTCGTGCCGGTGAGATAGTTGATGCGCGACACGGAGTTGAGGTTCGGATTCGCGACGTAGGCAATCGAGTCGTCCACGATGGCGGAGCCGGTGGCGCCGGAGTTGGCCGGGAGCGGGATGGTGCGCGTGAGGCTGGCGCTGACGAGATCGACCACCGCGACGGCGTTGTCGAGTCCGAGCGGGACGATCGCTGTCCGGCCGAAGGCAGAGACTCCCGTCGGCGTCGGCGTGGTGCCTCCCAGCGGCACCTGAACGGCCGCCGACGGATTGTCCACCGGCACGATGCTCAGTGTGTTGGCGGTGCTGTTCACGGCGAGCAGCGCCTCGGTAGGCTCCGGGGCGGGAGCATTGGTGTCAGCGCAGCCCGCAGTGAGAAGGGCAATGACGATCAACGAGAAGATGACGCGCGAATGATTCATGGGAGTTGGAAGTTGAGGGTGACGGTAAAGGTACGGCCCGGAGTGGGATATCCGGCGATGAACTCGGCCCGGCTGTCGGTGACATCGCTGATCTGGACGCGCACGCCGAGCGCGTCGCCGAGACGGCGCTCCGCGCCGGCATCGACCAGCGAGAACGCGGGCCGGGGATTGGTGCCCGCGCCGTTGGGGAATCGCTCACCGATGCGATGCCACCGCAGATCGGCGCTCCAGGCGCCGGGCGACCAGACGAAGGAGGCAGCGTAGGTGACGCGCGGGCGGTACTGTACCTGAGCGCCGCCCGGGATGTCATAGGT
>JBOHSC010000246.1:0-2487 GCA_050733115.1 Gemmatimonadales bacterium | reverse complement strand
AGCCACCAGTTTCGCGATCAGCTCCTCGCCGAAGTAGCGGCCGGCGAAGAGCGGAATCGCGATCAGCAGGGCCGGCGCCAAGAAGAGCAGGACATCGGTCGAGCCGGTGACGGCGAGGACCACGACCCAGCAGAGGGTCAGCACCAGAGCGCGCCTCTCAGTGAAATGGCTCCCGAGCCGCATGGGAGAAAAGGGTACTCCGGTTGCGAAAAACCGGCGGTCGAGGTGACGTGGTGCTCGGCGCGTGGACCATTGGACTACCGAGCTTTGCCGCTACATGCTCAGTAGCCGATGGGATGCCGGGCGACGAATCCCGCGGTCGAAACCATGTCGGGGTGCCAGCGCGGTCCAGTTCCGGTCGAGTCGCCGACGGTGTCCCAGCGCAGGCCGGCGATCACGGCGAAGACGTGACGCCCGTTTGCGTAGATCGTGATCCAGCGACCCTTCCCTGGCGCACCCCATTTCGCCATTTCGCCGGAGGTCATCGGTGCTTCTAGTAGTTCGCCACCGTGCAGTGCGTAGCCGACCGACCCCGAGCAGTCATAGCCGTGATCCCACCAGCGGCCGTGGCCCCCGCCCCAGATGTATGGGGTCGTGCGGATGCGATTGGCGGCTTGGATCACCTGCTTGACGGCTACCAGGGAGCCTGGCGGAGGAACCGCCTTGCCAGCTACGAGGCGCGCTTTCCCGACCGGCGCGCAGGCTCCGTTCGCAACGCCGCCGCCTTCCTGCGGGCATTCGGTTTCCGCGGGAGCTGGGGTCGTGGGGCGTTCGCTGTCTGACGTGGTTCCAACTCCACCTGGAGAGGCCAGTGCCGCAGATGGGGCAAGTGCCATCGCGATCGCGAAGCAAAGGGCAAGTGCCATCTTGCGTTGGGTCCGCAAACCAGCCTCCTCACGGGGTTCGGACCTGGGGGTCTCACCCCTTCAGCCTTTTGACTCGGCCTTTTTCGGACCCAGGCTCCGATGCTTGAATCTCGGGTTCGGAATGCCAGGTCAGGTGGCGGATCTGATCCGTTGCGGGTTGGCCCGGGCCGTCAGGGCGCGCAGTTCTCGCTGAGGCCCGTCAGTAGCCCGGTGGATGGCGTACGACGAATCCTTCTGGATAGGGGAGGGCGGCATGCCAACGCGGCCCGGTGCCCTGAGCATCGCCAACCGTGTCCCAGCGCAGACCGGCGATCACGGCGTAGGTATGACCTGGGCTGGCATAGACGGTGATCCAGTGCCCGGGACCGGGCGCCCCCCAGCTCTCAAGCTGTCCCGAGGTAAGCGGGGCGGAAAGAAGTCCGCCGCCGGCAAGCGCGTAGCTGACCGAGCCCGAGCAGTCATAGCCCGACGAGTACCAGGAATCGTGGCCTCCACCCCAAATGTAGGGCCTTCCCACGATTTCGTTGGCGGCGCTGATCGCCGCCTTGACCGCTTCCGGTGCGCTTGGTGGGGCGAGGGCGATGCCGCTCAGCAGAACTGCCCTCCCTTCGGCTTCTTCGCGCTCGAACCGCGCGATCGTTCGCGGGGTGATGACCTGCCGCTTCGACGGCGGTGGCGGGACATAGGAGCCGTTGGTGCCGGCCGATGCCGGGGGGAGCGAGCCGGCTGGAGGGCTCTTGGCTTCGGCTTCGGGTTCGACTTGGGGCTGAGGCTTGGGTTTGGCCGGGACCGTCCGCTGCGACGCCGCCTCTTGGGCCGGGCTGGCAACGTCGAAGTGCTTCGGGTGTGGTGGGCGCTCTTCGCTGATCCGGCTGCGGTGCGGCGGGGCTTCGACTCGCAGGGTGGACGTCTGCCCGCAGCCGCAGGCGACGAGCGCGATGCCGCCGATCGCCAGCGCCGTGGGAGGCCGCCACTGCGTGTTGTTGCTTGAAACCTCCCGGCGTTGGCTGGCGAGGAACCAGACGATTCCGGCAACGGTCAGCGTGCAGGCGACGTAGAAGTTGAGCCGTAGGCCGAGGATGTAGTGCGCCGGATCGACACGGAGCGACTCCTCGAAGATGCGAAAGGCCGAGTAGCCGGCGACGTAGAGGGCGAAGAGGCCAGGTGGGCGGATACGGCGATGGTGCCCCAGCCAGACCAGAAAGGCGGCGAGCGAGAGGTTCCAGATCAGCTCGTAGAGGAAGGTCGGCTGGAAGGTGGCAGAGCTCGCATAAGCCGCCGGCCGGTGCGCGGGGGAGATCTGCAGCGCCCAGGGCAGGCTGGTCGGGCCACCGAACAGCTCCTGGTTGAAGTAGTTGCCGATCCGCCCGATCGCCTGGCCGACCAGCAGGGCCGGGGCGGCGGCATCCATGAAGGCGGCGACCGAGACCTCGGCCCGGCGCAGTCGCCAGATCCCGACCAGGGACCCGAGCGCGATCCCGCCCCAGATCCCCATACCCCCGTCCCAGACCGCGAATGGCCCCCACCAATGGGCCGGCACTTCGCTGCTGCTGGTGATGTCGAAGTAGAGACGGCCGCCGATCAGCCCGGCGGGGAAGCCCCACATGGCGACGTCGTAGAC
>JBOHSC010000245.1:0-1704 GCA_050733115.1 Gemmatimonadales bacterium | reverse complement strand
GGTCGGCCGGCGCCGCGCGGACTCGGTGAAGCTGGGAGCGCTCCGATTGGCGGACTCACTGCGGGCCGCTAACTTGAAGGAGAATGCTTCTCGTCCTCGATAACTACGACAGCTTTACCTACAACCTCGTCCAGTACGCGGGCGAGCTGGGTGCTGATCCGGTCGTCTATCGAAACGACGTCGCCCGGGTGGACGAGTTGCTCGCTCTCCGGCCCTCCGCAATCATCATCTCCCCCGGTCCCCGCACCCCGCGCGAAGCGGGCGTTTCGGTCCCCCTCGTCCGCGCCGCCGCCGCGGCCGGCGTACCCCTTCTGGGCGTCTGCCTCGGCCACCAGGCGATCGGCGAGGCCTTCGGCGGCGAGGTTGTCCGCGCCGACCGGCTGATGCACGGCAAGACCACGATGGTAGCCCATATCGCCGGCGGGCTCTTTGCCGGCATCCCCTCGCCGTTCGAGGTGATGCGGTACCACTCGCTCGTGGTGGCGCGACCTGGACTGCCCGAGGATCTGGAGATTACCGCGTGGTCGAACGACCGTCCGGAGGGGAGCGAAATCATGGGGCTTCGTCACCGCCGGCTTCCCCTTTACGGAGTTCAATTCCACCCCGAATCGGTGGGCACCAACCAGGGGAAGCGCATTCTCTCGAACTTCCTTTCCCTCGCCGCTTGATGGTCCCGGTAGGACAAGCCTAACGCCTTTCCCTTCAAGCCTATAGCCTGCGGTTTTCGACCGCATGGCTCCCACGGCACAACTTTTGACTCCGCCACCCCAGGTTGTTACCTTCCGTGATGCGCGTCCTAGGTGTCATTCCGGCTCGTCTAGGCTCGACACGACTCCCCAACAAACCGCTTCAGCTTCTGGCCGGCGAGCCGCTCATCACCCGGGTGATTCAGCGCGTGCTGGAGCACGGCCTGACCGACGATCTCGTGGTGGCCACCGACTCCCCAATGGTCGCCGAGGTGGTGGAGCGCTCGCGGGTCCGCGCGGTGCTCACCGACCCCCGGCACCTCACCGGCACCGAGCGGGTGGCGGAGGCCGCCGGGCGCCCGGAGTTCCTCGGCTACGACGTGATCGCCAATGTACAGGGGGATGAGCCTTTCGTCTCCCGCGAGTCGCTCGCGGGGGCCCTCGACCGGATCGAGCAGGGCGACGACGTCGGTACCGCCGCCGCGCCCCTCGATTCGGCCCTCGCCGGCGATCCGTCGCGAGTCAAGGTGGTGACCGACGAGCGGGGCAGGGCGCTCTACTTCTCGCGCGCGGTCATCCCCCACCGGCGGGATGCCGGCGATCCGGCCGAAGGATTGTACTGGCAGCACATCGGCATCTACGCGTATACCAGGGCGGCCTTGCGGCGTTGGGTCGGGGAACCGCCGAGCCGGGCGGAGCAGGCCGAGCGGCTGGAGCAGCTTCGGGCCCTGCACTGCGGTTTGCGTATCGGGGTCGCGCGGCTCGACGCTGCGGCTTTGCCCGGCGTGGACACTCCGGAAGATCTTCGACGGGCGGAAGCTCACTGGCACGCACTTCAAGGGGTAGGCCTATGACCACGGGTCCGAACGCGACCAAGTATATCTTCGTGACCGGCGGGGTGGTGTCGTCCCTCGGCAAGGGTATCGCCGCCGCGTCGCTTGGCCGTCTGCTCGTCGAACGCGGACTCAGCGTGACGATGCAGAAGTTCGACCCGTACATCAACGTCGATCCCGGCACC
>JBOHSC010000244.1:0-8963 GCA_050733115.1 Gemmatimonadales bacterium | reverse complement strand
CTGAACCAGAGTTGCCCCTGGTCCCGTTCGACTTGCATGTGTTAGGCACGCCGCCAGCGTTCGTCCTGAGCCAGGATCAAACTCTCCAATGAGTGTTTGAACAGCTCGAGCCGAACGACTTGGTTTTGCCTTGTCGTCCGAATCACATAAATCAGAGTTAAACCCGGTCCAGACGGCCTCTGTGTCCGCCCGAACCATAGGGTCCGCACTCCATCACTCCAACTCACTTCACTTGTCAAAGAGCGTACTACTAATGTTTTGCGCCGTTTGACCGGCAGCCCTTAATGATAACCCGGGGCGTATTCGTGGTCAACCCCCGTAACACTTGAAATGCGAAGCGATTCCACCGGCCGCCACCGGCCCCCGGACCCTTCGCGAAACCACCTGCCTGGAACAGTTCCACCAGCCTAAACCGGGGATCACGTCAGGAGAGGATTGAGTCGGGCAATTCGAGGGACCGCAAGTGTAACCGGCCCCTGATCGTCACGCAAGTGCCTATCGGATCACAATCTCAGACGCCTGGTCGAGGCCTCGCCGGAACAGAATCGACCCCACCGACTCATTGAATGCGATGACCCCCACCGCGACCATCTGCATCGTCGCACCAACCCCCGGGAGCCGGTCGGCCACGATCGAGGCCAAACCAAGGGCCACGCCGGCCTGGGACACCAGCCCGGTCCAGGCATACCGCTGCACGACTGGTTCGGCTGCGGCCATCCTGGCGGCCGCGCGAGACCCGACGAAGACCGCCCCCATCCGGATCAGCGCGACCCCCACCACCACTGGCCAGACGGCCCCGAGCTCCTGGACATGCAGCTCCGCTCCGGCCATGGCGAAGAAGATGACGAACACGGGCACTGCCATCTGGTGGAGCATCTCGACCAGCGGCTCCGCTCGAACCGGCGCCACATTCTCCACGAAGAAGGCCGTCACCAGAAGGCTCAACAACAGCTCGAACCCCAGCGCCTGGGCCGCCGCGGCGGTGGCGAACACAACCACGACCGCAAAAACGACCAGCTCGCGCTTCACGAATCGGAGATAGAGACTCAGCCCTCCGCCCACCACCGGACCCGCCAGGATGGACCCGAGGACCTCCCGGAGCAGCCGAAGCAGAATCTCGACCACGTCGGCCACGAGCACGACGCCCAGGGTCGTCTTGGCCAAGGGCCCGTTCGCCCTCGTCTCCGTGAGAATTGCCAGCGTGACCATGGGAGAATTGACGGTGAGCATTGCCGCGAAAAGAAGCGCTACGAAAACCAGCGACGCCCCCCCCCAGCCCGCTCAGGAAGGGGAGCCACTCGCTCGAGAGCAGCGCCACGCCCCACAGCGATACCAGCACCGCGAGTCCCTGCACCGCCAGGATGTACAGGATGGCGCGGTGACGCGCCTTCAGATCCGAAACGCGAAGCTCGGCGCCAGCGAGAAGGCCGATGAGGCCCACCGCCAGCCGCTTCATCATGGAAAGATCCACCAGCACACCAGCAGGCGATGTACCGGAAGATGGCCAGCATCGCTGCCAGCACCGCACCGAACGTGGTAAGCGCCTCCGTGAAGGCAATCTGGAGATGAGTCGCAGGGAGGAGGGCGAACATCGGCAGCCGGAAATAGGTGCCCAGCAACATGCCCATCCAGCCGAGGGCGAGGCTCACGATGGGGGTCAGGTCCTGCATCTGCGCCGTGCCGAGCAGGCCGGTGACACGGGGACCGAGGATGAATCCGATCAGTACGTATTCCGCCCCGCCCACGTATCCGTAACGGTCGCGAAGGCGATCGAAGAGCAAGTATGCCAGGATGTAGCCGACGGCGACGACGGCGAGCGCGGCCAGCGTGGTCTGCATCGGTGGATGCTACTTCTCGGCGAGATTTGCGGCCAGTCTGGTGACGTGGAACACGGAGTCGGCTTCCTGCGCGGCCTAGGTTGACTTCCTCACGAGTTCGGTCCGAGTCGGCAATCGCAAAGGAGATGTCGGCTCGGGGCAGAGCCTCATCAATCCACCGGATGTCGAAGGAGAAGCACATGAACAGGAGAGACACCGGCGCCCCCGTCGCCGACACGAGTCACACGGCAAGTATTCTCAACGGTCTGCTCGAGACCTTGCACGATGGAGAGCACGGCTTCAAGAGCGCGGCCGATGGCGTCGAAGACGCGGAGCTCAAGCGGTTGTTTCTGAGCCTCAGCGCCCAGCGACTCGAATTTGGTGTTGAGCTGGAATCCGAGCTCGAACGGCTCGGCAAGGAACCTGCCGAGCACGGCCATGTGGCCGGGGCGCTGCACCGCGGCTGGATCAATCTCAAGGCCGCCGTGATGGGTAAGGACGAAGGCGCCATCGTCAGCGAAGCCGAGCGTGGCGAAGATGTGGCGGTGAAGAACTTCCGGGAGGCGCTCCAGAAGGGCCTGCCGGCGCCGATTCAGGCCATCATCGAGCGGCAGTACGTCCAGATCCAGGACGCCCACGATCACGTCCGGTCGCTCGAGCGGGCGCACGGTCGCAAGTAACGATCTTCACGGGGCCGCCGCCGGCAGATCGATCAACACCCTGGTCTGCTGGCGGGCGAGTCCCAACCTCACCCGGATCAGAAGGAAGGTTGCGACCACCCCGAGTCCCAGTACCAATCCCCACCATAGCCCTGCCGGTCCCAGCTCCCGCACGAAGCCGAGGTACCCGCTCACCGGCAGCCCCAGCACCCAATAGCCGAGGAGGCAAGCCAGCATCGGCGCGCGGGTGTGACCGAGCCCCCGGAGAATTCCGCCGGCAACCGTCTGAAGGCCGTCGAAGACCTGAAAGACTCCCGCGATCGGAATGAGCGCCGCGGCGACACCCAGCACGGCGGCGTCGCGCGTATAGAGCGCGGAGAGCGGTCCTGGAATGGTGAGAAAGAGCGCTCCCGTGCAGGACATGAAGGCGGCGGCACAGAGAATCGCGGCACGGGCGGCGCCGCGCGCTCCATCCGGATCCCCCCGCCCCACCGCTCTGCCGACCAGCACCGACGCGGCGTCGGCGACGCCGAGCGGGACCATGAAGGTGAGGGACGCGAGGTTGATCGCCACCTGGTGGCCGGCCATCTGCCGGGTTCCCAGCCAGCCCATCATGAGCGCCACCAGGGCGAAGGCTCCGAACTCGAGCACGAACTGGGTGCCGATGGGCATCCCGAGCCGAAGCATGCGGCCGAGTGGAGCGAGCTCCCCGATCTCGGACCGGAGCGGCCACAGGCACGGCACCAGCGTCCGCCATGAGAGGGCCAACAGGCCGAGAAAGAGGAGCCAGCGGCTCAGCGTCGTCGCCCAGGCCGAGCCCGGCACTCCCATCGCCGGCATGCCGAAGTGCCCATAGATGAGCACCCAGTTGAGCACGGCATTGGCCAGATTCGCCACGACGATCGTGACTACGATGGGGCGCAGGCGCCCGAGGGCCTGGAGGCTCTGCCGAAACACGATGAACAGGAAGAACGGGAGCACACCGGGCGCCATCCGCACGCTGTACTGAGCGGCGAGTGGAACAACGTCGGGAGGCTGACGGAGCAGCCCAAGCACCGGCGGGGCGGCCAGGAGGAGAATCGCCGAGGGGATGGAGAGAAGGATGGCGATGAGCACGCCGCGCTGGACCCCGCGCGCCACCGAAATGGCATCGCCCGCACCCACCGCCTGGGCGACGACGGGATCGAGCACCATCAGCGTACCCATCCCGAAGACGGCCGGCACGAAGAAATAGAGGTTGCCGAGGGCGACCGCCGCGAGGGCCTGCTGGGAGAGGTGGCCCACCATGATGGTGTCCACCACCCCCATGCTCATCAGACCGACCTGGATCGTGACGACGGGAAGGGCGAGCTCGAGCATCGCGCGCAGCTCGTCGCGCCGGGGCAGGAGCCGACCGGCGAAGGGAAAGCGGGACGGCATTCAGGCTGGGCGGATTGGTCGGGGAGCGTCTACTGCATCCCTCGGCTGAGCGAGCAATCGTTCGGCGAAGTCGAGTCGCTCGGACAATTCGGCGACCTCCGACCGGAGGGCGTCGAGCTCGTTGAGGACCTCCGAGGCCGGCGGAGTACCCGTGTTTGCCACTTCACGATCCCAGCGGGTGACGAGCCGGCCCTCGCCGTCGCGAAAGGAACCACTCGCGACGAGGATGAGGTCGTACAGCCACCAGACGCCCACACCCCCAAGCGTCAGGAGCATCAGGGCTCCCGACTCCGGGCGGCCCAGGTAGAAGCGGTGGGCGCCGAAGGGACCGAGTATCGCGGCGAGGGCGGTCGCCACCCCTCGAGACTTCTCGGAGGGGGTGCGCCGAGGTTCCAGGGCGGAGGTCATCCGGGAAATATCCCTGGCGATCGCGTTGGTGTCCACCGTCACCTCCCACCGGCAAGGCGGGTCGCATATTGGGCTTGGCCAAACCGGCCTGCAAGTCATCAAGAGGATGTGTGTAAAATGGCAAGCAGGGCAAGATAAAAAATGGACGAGCGTGAGGTGTGCCTCCGGCCGGAATACGCGCCGTGGTACCCCGCGATGCCTTCGGGGCAGTGGGTCAGCGCGCGCGCCGCGCAGTCACTCGTGGGATTTCAGCTCAGATACGGCGAGCCGAAGTGGGAATGCTCCGGCCGGTTGCTCAGCCCGGAGCATTTTCGGTTTCGCGGCGGGGAGCGGGGACGCAGGGGTAAGGGAGATCGGCGAGGACCGTGAGCTCAGGCGGTGGCGGAGGAGACGCGGACTAGAGCCCTATGGCGCCCGCCACTAGCTCGGCGAGTTCTCCGGTCGCTCCGTGCCTCGGACGATCTCAAGGGGTGCGCTATCCACCTCCCGGACACGGTTGTCCACCCAGAGATAAACCCAGCCCGCAAGCGGAGCGCGGTCCGGTTCGTTGGGGTCACACTCGAGGAGCGGGCACCAGTCCGTCGGCACGCCGGGTCGCTTCAACGCATTCTTGGGCGCCACGCGCGCCCACCCAATCAGGGCGGCTGCGATGGACTCAGGGAGTTTGTCGGAACGAGGACCAGGGAAGTAGGGCACGGTGGAGCATAACCCCCACGAGCGTTTGCTTGTCAAGCGCTATCTCCGGCGACGCCTCTCCGCCAACAAATCCCCGGCTTTGACCTTGAGGATTTGCCGAGGTCAGTGACCCCTCAAGTGCGATGCGCCCGGGAGGATTCGAACCTCCGACCCACAGCTTAGAAGGCTGTTGCTCTATCCACCTGAGCTACGGGCGCGTATGGCGCGAGACCATCGTCCGGTATCCGGTCAGCATGTGCGTGTGGGCTCCCAGCACCAGGTTGAGGGCCCCCTCCTCGAGCTCCTGGCCTGAAACGTCGATGGGGTACGCGCAGTAGAGACTGAAAGCATTGCCGTCGAGGGCTTCATTCCAAAACGCC
This sequence comes from Gemmatimonadales bacterium, assembly GCA_050733115.1. Taxonomy (GTDB): domain Bacteria; phylum Gemmatimonadota; class Gemmatimonadetes; order Gemmatimonadales; family GWC2-71-9; genus CAVVWJ01. The sequence continues at coordinate 3,605 of JBOHSC010000244.1, read as the reverse complement.
TCGATCCGGGTTGCCGCCCCCGTTTGTCCAGCGCTCCAGAGGAGACCGACCAGCTCCCCGAAGGCGCGAACTCTTCCCGTGGTGGCGCTCGCCTGCACTTTCCGTAAGGCATCGCCGATCTCGCTCTCGAACGCACGCCGGTCCGGCTGTCCGTCTTCCATCAGGAGATCGAGGGTGGATCGGGCATCCATGGTCACGAATCGGCCGCTGCCGATGGCGTCTTCGACCAGGTCGAGTTCGCCCTGCAGTTGCCGCATGATCGAGTCGGTGTGCTCCGCGGTGGCAATCAGGAGCAGACCGTCTCCCCGACTCAATCCCGCGCGGAAGTACCGGCCGACGTTGGCCGCGAGAAAATCGTCGTCGCCGCCATAGAGCTGAACGAGGTGTTCCTTCGGCTCGGCGTGCTCGAGCAACTCCATCCAGGAAGGCATCACTGACCTCTCGGTGCCGGGGCTCCCCACCCTTCATCCACCCAATCGGGGCGCCGGGATTCGAACCCGGGACCTCCTGCTCCCAAAGCAGGCGCGCTACCGGACTGCGCCACACCCCGTCATTGCACGACAACAACTTAGATAACCTACCCCGCCCTGCAAAGCTGACTGTGCACGTTTCTGTGCACGGAAGGCGCTTCGCTCAGGCCTTCCGCACCTCACGCAACTGGGCGCCGCTCATCACCACGTCGAGCATCGTCGCCTCGTCCGCATGGAGATAACACCGCTGCAGCGCCTCGGTCCCCTTCCACCCACCGGCCGCGGCGAGGTCCGGCAACGGCAGATGTTTCCGCGCCGTCGCCCAGCCTCGGCGATAGGCATGCCATGCGCTGCCCTGCTGCGCCTCGAGCTTGGCCAGCCGCTCCGCCTGGCGCAACCACTGGCGCACGAGGTCCTTGGTGACCGGTCGAGTGGCGTCGATCGGACTCGGAAAGAGATACCCGGAGGCGATCCCCCGCTCCTCGAGGGTGCGGATTAGCGCCGCGCGGACGATCGGGGAAATCGGGACCGTGGACTCCCGACCCATCTTGTCGGTGTCGGCCGGCCAGCGGATCGACCCGTGTGGCGCCGCCGGCGTCGCCGGGAGCCGCAGGTCCTCGGCGCGCAGCGAGCAAACCGGTGTGATGCGCCGGCCGGTCCCGGCGACCAGATCGAGGATCTCGAGCAGGTACGACGGCCGCTCGGGGCGGTGACCGTCCCACCGAATCTCCATCAGCACCTGGTCGGCGACGGCCCGGACCTTCTCGTAGCGATCCTGCGTCGCGACCGGCCGGCGGGGATTCTTCTCCGTGGGCGGTGTGAACCCTCGGAGCGGGTTCTCGCGCATTAGATGGCGACCGGACTCCTCCTGCCACTCCGTGGCCCAGTTGCAGAGCCAGCGCAGCCAATTGACATCGGCCTCGACCGGCCGCGCCCGGACCGGCCTGCGCTTTGCCGGTACCTGTTCACGCCCACGGGCGTCGATCGCCCCGCTCCGCCTCGCGTCGACGAAAGCCTCCAGCTCGCGCCGGATGATCTTGTGCGGATCTTTGTCGGCGCCGAGCACCCGAGTCCAGAGCTCGACCCGCCGCCGGTCTTCGCCTTGCTCGTCAGCCGTTTTCCGCGGGGAGTGATGGGCGAGGTAGAGGCCGAAGAGCCGTGCGAGTGAGATCCTCCCGGCGAGCAGTTCGGCCGCTCCCCGCTCGAGCTTCGCCGCCTGGTCCATGGCATAGGCCCGGGCGGCCGTTTTGTTGCGATGCCCCAGTGACAGGCGGCGGTAGTTCCCGGTCCCGTAGAGTGCCGGATCCCACGTGCGGGCCCAGAGTACCCCGCCGGCCTCGCGTTCGTACACCACGACACGGGAGCCCCGAGCTCCCGCGGAGAATGTCCAGGGGTCTCCGTGTCGCGGGCCTCCACGTGCGCGAGAAGACGGCTCGCGGGGGGAGGAAGGTTCGGTGGTAGGTTGCATCGCTCACTCCTTGGGGCTGGTGTGACGATCGAGCTCCGTGGCCACCCGCTCGAGCGTGCGGGCTTGGCGACGGAGCAGCTGCGCCAGCCGTTCCGCCACCTCCGGAGAGACCTCACGATCGCCGAGCCGCCATCGACGGAGGGCTGAGGTGCTACACCCCAGCTGATCCGCGAGCTGCTCGAGCGAGGGGGATGCCGCCTGAAGCGCGCGGCGGACGAGGTCTCGGAGGCGTGGCATGGCGTCACATAAGTTGTGACGGCTACCGGCCGACGTCAAGCCGCGGACCCCCGCGCCGGTCGAGGACCTGGTCCGCGAGATCAGGCCGGTCCCGCCGCGCCTTCCGCGGGAGCTCCCCGCGCCGCACCCGTGGCCGCCCCTTTTCGCCAACGTTCGTGAGCTCACCCCGGCGGACCATCTTCTCCAGTGCCGAATAGGTGTAACCACTCTCACGCTCCGCCTCCTCGAGCGTGAGTCGCTCAAGCGCATGCGCCTGTTCCCAGGCATCGAGCTCGACCGCGCACGATTCCAGCGCTTCCGCCTGAGCAGCCGCACCCCGCCGGCGAAGCACGGCCGCTTCCTGGCGCCACTGCGCCGGCAGCGAGGTTCCGTCCTGCAGCGTCGCGGACGTCATCTGCACTGCCCCGCCATTTCACCAACGCCCCCGCCCAACTCCGCGTGATCAGTACCAGCCTGGCGATCGAGAGCGAGCCCCACCTCTGCAGACGTCTGCAACGAAACCGACTCGGCGCCGCGAGGCCTGCCTCTGCTTTTCACGCGCGTCGCTCCATGTCTCGGAGCGCATTCTCGCTGGGAGGTTGCCGGCCGGCCGCCGCCGTGCGCAGCTGCGACTCTCGGGCGGGGTGATCCCAGTCCAGGGGGACAACCACGAAATCCTCCGGCCATGTCCTGAACTGGAAGGCGAGGGCCATGTCCCTGGCCTTCTCCATGGCGAGATACCCCAGCGCCCGCCCGTTCTTGTTGTCTCTCATACGGATCTGGTAGGCGCTGACCCAGATCCCAGCGTCCGGCAGCGGATAAACCGGGCGCCCGCTTGGGCCCTGCCGAACCGGCATCCCGCGCTCGGCCCAGATGCGAAGGGTGCGATCAGACACTTGGAAGAAATCACAGGCCTCGAGCTGGGAAAGCGTCCTGGGGGTGCCGTGCGAAAGCACGATTGCCTCCAGCGTCAGCCCGCGCTTTTTGCCGGCCATCAGCCAGCCCCCTTTCGACGTTCACTCATGCCGTTGCACCGGAAACGGAAGTGACATTCCACGACCCGGGTATATAGACAATGCCAGCACTCGCGCGTGCCCCGCTGCGTTACGTGTCTGGAAGGACCCATAGGGGGGGAGGGGTCCTCATCGCCCAGTGCGCCGGCGGATCTCATCACCCGCGATGCAGAGGTCGCAGCGCCGGTCGCGGGGTGGATCACGCGGTGCCTCCGGTGTCACCGAGAGCGCGGTCCACTCGGCCCCGCACCGGCAGTGCACCTTCACCTGGTGGAAGCCGGGGGGAACCTCGAGCTCCTCAAGCTGGGAGGGCACGCGCAGCTCGCCCGTATGGTCGCTCACCGGACCGCTCCCTGGATCTCGGCGACCGCCGCCGTCGCCAGGGAGCCGAGCGTCGCGACGCCACCTCGGTCGGTGCGCGACGGCGCGGCCCTGGCC
>JBOHSC010000243.1:0-18424 GCA_050733115.1 Gemmatimonadales bacterium | reverse complement strand
TGCAGTTCCTCGTCTTCCTCGTGGCGACCATCCGCGCGGTGGACCTCTACGCCGACCTGCTGCGCGCGTCGATCGCCTCCGCGGCCAACGATCACCGCCTGGGCGCCAACGAAGCGCCTCCGGCGATCATCTCGATCTTCCTCGGGAAGATGCTGACGGATATCCTGGAGCAGGTGGAGCGCGGTCTTCCGAAACGGACGATCAGAGGCGGGACGCTCGATCTCGGCGCGAGATCCCTTCCACAGCTTCCGCGTCACTCCGGCGACCGGAACCGGACCTCACCGTTCGCGTTCACCGGGAACAAGTTCGAGTTCCGCGCCGTCGGCTCGAGCGCCAGCATCGCCTGGCCCAACACGGTGCTCAACACGATCGTGGCCGAATCGCTGGACTACGTGGCAACCGAGCTGGAGCGCACAGTGGGCGCGCGGTCCTCGTCGGCGCGGCTCCAGTCGGGCGTGCTCTCGGTCCTGAAGAAGATGATCAGGCAGCACAAGCGGGTGCTCTTCGATGGCGACAACTATGCCGAAGAATGGCATGATGAGGCCGAGCGGCGGGGATTGCCCAACCTCCGAGACTCCGTAGCGGCGTTCCATGTGCTGCGCTCGAAGAAGAACGTCGATCTCTTCAGGAAGTACGGGGTTCTCACCAAGTCGGAATACGAGTCCCGGATTCACATCCAGCTCGAGAAGTACGTCAAGCAGCTCGCGATCGAGGCCGAGATGATGGTGTCGATGGCGAGGAGTCAGATCCTCCCGGCGGCGCTCGAGCACCAGCGCCGGGTGGCGGAGGCGGTCGCCGCCACCAAGGCCGCCGGCGTCGATGCCTCCGACACGGCCACCGCGCTTCGTGAGTTCGTATCGCTCGCTGCCGAATTCCGGAAGCGCACCGCCGAGGTCGAGCGCGTCGCCGGGCACCACGACGCCGATCCAGGCAAGCACGCCGCCCAGATCAATCGCGAGCTCAAGCCGGCGATGGAGCGGTTGCGCCAAACCGGCGACGCACTCGAGGCCCAGATCTCGGCGGATCTGTGGCCGATGCCGAACTACATGGAGCTGTTGTTCTTGAAGTAGGTCGTTTTGCTACAGGTCGTGACCTAACACGGCCACCCCCCCGGCTTCTGCCGCGTCAGCACGAACAGCTCCGACGGGCATCTTGCCGGGGTGAGGACGCCGGCCATCGCCTGAAAGGCCATGACCTCTTCGGGCGATGTCTCGGGGTCGAAATACACGGAGAGGGCTTCGACGAGCGGGGGGCGATCGGGCCGGGCCAGCGCCTCGAGCCAGGGGTGAGGTTCGGTCAGGCGGCGTCGCTCCAGCCGGACGCGGACCGCGCCATCCAGCCAGCAGGGAATCGCGCCGAGGTTTTCGAGCAGCGCTTCGCTCAGAAGGAGGCTCTCACCCTCGGGAGTGATGGCGCCGAACCGCATTTTCCCACGCTCGTTGCGGCGGTGGATCACCGTGCCCCAGTGAAACCCCGCGGGGCCATGGTGATACCAATCCAGGACCCGGAGGAGTTGTTCTCTCAACGCGTCAACTACAAGAGGCGATTGCATATCGGCCGCTGGCGTCAGGGGCTGCCGCAGTTGCCCGGATTGGGCGGGTCGACCGTCATATTCTGCAGAATGCGGGCCAGACCGCGCCGGTTCCCCCCTGGCGCCGCTCAACCGACCCCGACACATTCGCTCCGCCACCATGACCGCCTACGGCGACTCGATCTCCCACGTCCTCTACCGGAAGCTGACGCGCGATTACCCGCGCATCGTCCGGGGAGAGGGCTGCTATCTCTACGACTCCGATGGCCGCCGTTATCTCGACGGCAGTGCGGGCGCGTTCGTCGCGAACCTCGGCCACGGCGTCGGCGAGATCGCCGACGCGATCGGCGCGCAGGCGCGGCGGGTAGGGTACGTGAACGGGACGATGTTCACCCACGATCCCGTCGAGGAGTTGGCCGCGGAAATTGCCGCGCTCTCACCCGGCGATCTCGATCTCGTCTATCCACTCGGGAGCGGATCAGAAGCGGTCGAGGCGGCGCTCAAGCTGGCTCGGCAGTACTGGGTGGAGATGGGGCGGCCGGCCAAGCACAAGATCGTGACGCTCTTCCCGGGATATCACGGCAACACCCTGCTCGCTCTCTCCGCCTCGGCGCGCGAACACTACCGGACCTACTTCCGTGAATGGCTGGTGGAGGTGGTCAGGGTGCCCGCGCCGTACCAGTATCGGTGCGAGTGCGGAGGGGCGCCGCCGCACTGTCCCGCATGCAGCGGAGAGGCGCTCGAGGCGGCACTGGTGCGGGAGGACCCGTCCACGATCGCCGCGGTGATCGCGGAGCCGGTAGGGGGCTCCTCGAGCGGCGCCTCGGTGCCGCCACCGCAGTACTGGCGAAGGGTCCGCGAGGCGTGTGACCGCCACGAGGTGTTGCTGATCGCCGATGAAGTGCTCACCGGCGCGGGCCGCACCGGTACCTGGTCGGCGCTCGAGCCGTACGGGGTGGTGCCCGACCTCATGACGCTCGGCAAGGGAATCAGCGGCGGCTACGTCCCGCTGTCGGCGCTCGTGGCCCCGCGGCGGCTGGTCGACGTCATTGCGAGGGGGTCTGGCGCCCTGCTTCACGCCCAGACATTCTCCCATCATCCCACGCTGTGCGCCGGGGGGGTGGCCGCGATCAGATATCTTCGCGACCATGGCCTCGTGCAACGCTGCGCTGCTATTGGAACGGCGTTCCATCAACGACTCGCGATTTTACGGGACCTTCCGGCGGTTGGCGATGTACGGGGCAGGGGCCTGCTCGCCGGAATCGAGTTCGTGGCCGACAAGTCCACTCGCGCGCCCTTCCCCCGGGCCTTCCGGTTCGCCGAGCGGTTCGCCGCCGCCGCGCTCGAGGCGGGGCTGGTGGTCTGGCCGAACGTGGGACAGGCGGACGGCGTCAACGGCGACCTGGCGATGCTGGCGCCGCCGTTCGTGATCACCGAGGAACAACTGGACGAGCTCGTCCATCTGTTCGGCGTCGCGCTCCGGTCCGTGGTGGAGCGTGCGGAGCCAACGATATGAGCGCACCGGCCAAGATCACCTACACCTCCGCGAGCGGCGACGTCGAGGAATTTCACCGGCGCTTCGACGAGGCACTCGCCGGCGTGCGGCGTGCGTCCGGGGCGAGACACCCCTTCTACATCGGCGGCGAGGCTGTCGAGAGCCGTCTCGAGCCGCTCGCCGACCGCTCGCCGATCGACACCAGTCTCCTGCTCGGCACCTTCGCCTGTGCCAGCGCCGCCGACGTCGATCGGGCGGTGAGCTCCGCGAAGGCGGCGCAGCGCGGATGGGCCCGGCTGCCATGGCGCGATCGGCTCGCGGTGCTGCGGCGCGCGGCAGCCGTGATCCGCGAACGGAAATACGAGCTCGCGGCGATCATGGCGCTGGAGGTGGGGAAGAGCCGCCTCGAGGCGATGGGTGATGCCGAGGAGAGCGCGGACCTGATCGATTATTACTGCCAGCAGGTGGAGGGCGCCGATGGATTCGTGCGCCCCATGGGGCGAGTCACGTCCATCGAGCGCAATACCGACGTGCTCCGGCCGTACGGCGTTTTCGCTTGCATCGCCCCATTCAACTTCCCGCTGGCGCTCTCGGCGGGAATGTCATCGGCGGCGCTCGCCGCGGGAAATGCCGTCGTCTACAAGCCGGCCGAAGCCACGCCATGGACGGGCCTCAAGATGTACGAGGTCTACCGCGACGCGGGGTTGCCACCGGGGGTATTCAACCTCTTGATCGGGCGGCGGGAGGACATCGGCGATCCGCTCTGGCAGCACCCGGGGGTGGATGGTGTGGTGTTCACCGGGTCGAAGGCGGTGGGCATGCGAATCCACGCGGGGGTGAGCTCGCGGTGGATCAAGCCGTGCCTCCTCGAGCTTGGCGGGAAGAACGCAGCGGTCGTCATGCCGAGCGCCGACCTCGACGCCGCCGCCGAAGGGGTAATGCGCTCGGCGTTCAGCCTTCAGAACCAGAAGTGCAGCGCCACATCGCGGGTCTACGTGCACCAGGCTGTGGCCGAGCCCTTCATCGAGCAGTTGATCGAGCGTACGCGCGGCATCCGTATCGGCGATCCATCGGACCGCGACGTCTTTTTCGGGCCGGTGATCAACGAGCGGTCAGTCGAGCGCTACGAGCGGGCCATCGCCCAGGCGCGCGCCGAGGGAGAGGTGTTGCTCGGAGGGAGCCGCCTTACCGGCGGCGGCCTCGAGCGTGGGCACTACGTGGCACCGACAGTGGCTCGCCTGCCGCTCTGGAGCTCGCTCTTCCGGGAAGAGCTCTTCGTCCCCTTTCTCGCGATCGGCGAGGTCGAAAGCTTCGGCCAGGCGCTGACCGAGGCGAACGCCGCCGAGTACGGACTCACCGCCGGGATATTCTCGGCGGACGCGCGCGAAGTCGAACGCTTCTTCGACGAAATCGAGGCCGGCGTCTGTTACGCCAACAAACGGACCGGTGCCACTACTGGAGCGTGGCCCGGCGCGCAGGGATTCTGCGGCTGGAAAGGATCAGGCTCGACCGGCAAGGGCGGTTGCGGCCCCTATTATGTCGCCCAATTCATGCGCGAGCAGAGCCGAACGGTCATCGAGACGACTCCACCGTAAACTTTCCGCTCAGAGGAATCAGTGCGCGATTACCCCAAGATCGTGGTGCCACCGCCGGGTCCCCGGGCCAGAGAGATCGTCCACCGGGACGAGGAGTGGACCGCCAGTTGTTACATCAAGGAATATCCTCTGGTGGTGGCGCGCGGCCGGGGACCCATGGTGGAGGACGTCGACGGGAATCGCTTCCTCGACTTCATGGCGGGCATTGCCGTCTGTTCGACCGGCTACGGACATCCGAAGGTGGTGGCGGCGGTCAAGGACGCGGCCGACCGCTTCCTCCACATCTGCGGGTCGGACTTCTACTACGAGGGCATGGCGGCGCTCTGCGAGCGGCTCGCGCGGGTGGCCCCCGGCACCTCGAAGAAGCGCGTTTTCCTCACCAATTCCGGCACCGAGGCCACCGAGGGAGCAATCAAACTGGTTCGCTACGCCACGCGGCGCACGGCGATCATTGCTTTCCGCGGGGCATTTCATGGCCGCAGCACCGGGGCGGTGAGTCTCACCTCCAGCAAGGCGCGCCAGCACGCCGGCTTCGGACCCCTGCTCCCCGACGTCCATCACGTGCCGTTCGCCTACCGGTATCGCTGCCAGTGGTGCGCGGACAAGCCGGAGTGTACTCGCGGCTGCCTCGACACGATCGAGAAGGAGCTTTTCGTCCGCCATCTCGATCCCCACGATGTGGCGGCGATCTTCGTCGAGCCGATCCAGGGAGAGGGCGGCTACATCATTCCGCCTCCAGGGTTCATGAGTGGACTGCGCGAGATCTGCGATCGCTACGGCATCCTTCTCGTCGCCGACGAAGTGCAGAGCGGCGTGGGCCGTACCGGGAAGATGTTCGCCTGCGACCACGAGGGCGTCGAGCCCGACATCCTCCTCACCGCGAAAGGACTGGGCTCCGGAATGCCGATCGGGGCCATCGTGGCGAAGGAGTCGATCAGCACCTGGGAGAGCGGCTCGCACGGCTCGACCTTCGGCGGCAATCCGGTGTGCTGCGCCGCGGCGCTCGCGACACTCGACCTGGTGGAGGGTGGCCTCATGGCCAACGCGGTCACCATGGGAAACCGCCTCCTCAAGGGAGTCCAGAAGCTCGCGGAGCGGCATGCATGCATCGGCGATGTTCGGGGCCGCGGCCTCATGGTGGGCGTCGAGTTCGTGAAGGACCGCACGACGCGCGAGCCGGCTCCCGACGTGGTGGACGCGCTGGTGCAGGGCGCCTTCCGCCGAGGCCTCCTCCTCCTCGGTGCGGGGAAGAGCACCCTTCGGCTCGCGCCCCCGCTGGTCGTGGACGAGTATGACGTGGACACGGCGCTGCGGATGATCGACGAGGAGCTGACCGGTCTCGGGTCGCGGACCTGAACGGCCAATCCATGTCCAAGGTCACCTCCATGTCCTCCGCCATCGCCACCCATGTGCGCGACGGCGACACGCTCGTCATCGAGGGCTTCACCCACCTCATCTCCTTCGCCGCCGGGCACGAGATCATCCGGCAGCGGCGTCGCGACCTCACCCTCTGCCGGCTCACTCCGGATCTGGTCTACGATCAGATGATCGCCGCCGGGTGCGCGCGGAAACTGGTCTTCTCCTGGGCCGGCAACCCCGGCGCCGGCTCCCTGCACGCCTTTCGAAGAGCCGTCGAGCTGAAGGGCGGTCAGCCGCTCGAGATCGAGGAGTACTCTCACTTCGGCATGGTGGGACGGCTGAGCGCCGGCGCCGCGCGGCTGCCGTTCTGGACGATGCGGAACTACATGGGCACCGATCTGCCGGTGGTCAATCCGCGAATCAGAACGGTGACGTGCCCGTACACCGGCGAGTCCCTGGCCACCGTGCCGGCCCTCAATCCCGACGTGACGATCGTCCACGCGCAGCGTGCCGACGCCCAGGGGAACACGCAGATCTGGGGGCTCCTCGGCGTACAGAAGGAGGCGGCCTTCGCATCGCAGCGCGTGATCGTGGTGGTCGAGGAGCTGGTCGACGAGTCCATCATCCGGGCCGATCCCAATCGGACGATCATCCCGGGCGTGATCGTGGACGCCGTGGTGGTCGAGCCGTGGGGAGCGCACCCGTCGTTCGCGCAGGGATACTACGACCGGGACAACGAGTTCTACGTCGCCTGGGAGAACATCTCGCGCGACCCCGAGGCGCTCGAGCGCTACCTCGGCGAGTACGTCCATGGCGTCGCCGACCGCGCGGCATACGTGCGGAAGCTCGGGGGGCTCGAGCGCCTCCGCGCCTCGAGCCGCGTGTGCCAAGGAGTGAACTATGGGTACTAGGACACCCTGCACTCCCGCGGAATTCATGTCGTGCATCGCCTCCCGCGAGCTGCGCGACGGAGAGGTCGTGTTCGTGGGCATCGGGTTGCCCAACCTCGCATGCAACCTCGCCAGGGCCACGCACGCGCCGAATCTCGTCCTCATTTACGAGTCGGGCGCGGTCGGGGCAGTGCCCGAGCGGCTTCCCGTCTCCATCGGCGATCCAGCGCTCGTCACCGGATCGCTGATGGTGTGCGGCATGGCCGACGTATTTCAATGCTTCCTCCAGAACGGCCGGATCGAGGTCGGCTTTCTGGGCGGCGCTCAGATCGACCGGTGGGGCAACATCAACACGACGGTCGTCGGCCCGTACGATCATCCTGCCGTCCGCCTTCCCGGGAGCGGGGGCGCGGCCGAGATCGCGATCCATGCCCGGCGCACCCTCGTGGTGAGCCGTCTGAGCCGCCGCGCCTTTCCCGAAGCGGTGGACTTCATCACCAGTCCCGGCCACCGCATCCGAGGGCGCACGAGGCGGGAGCTCGGCATGCCCGGCGGGGGGCCGGTGAAGATCGTCACCGACAAGGCGATCCTCGAGCCCGACGAGTCGGGAGAGCTCGTCCTTTCGGCCCTCTATCCGGGTGTCGAGCCCGACGAGGTGCGGGCCGGGGTGGGCTGGCCGCTCGCCGCCCGGGCGGCCCTCGCGACGGTCAAGCCGCCCTCCGACCACGAGCTGCACCTCCTGCGCGACGTGCTCGACCCCCAACGACTCTTCCTGAAGGGCTGACTCCTGATGACCGCTGTCGCCGACCCGACCGAAGAGGCGGCGCACGCCTCCCTCCCGCGCGAGCTCACGCTGCGCGACATGGTGCTCTTCAACATCGTGGCCGTGGTCAGTCTCCGGTGGTTCTCCACCGCGGCGGCAGCGGGACCGAGCTCGATCACTCTCTGGATCCTCGCGGCGCTCCTCTTCTTCGTCCCGCAGGGGCTCGCCGTCAGCGATCTCTCCGCTCGCTTCCCCGAGGAAGGGGGCATCTACTCCTGGACCAAGCGCGCGTTCGGCGAAGGTCACGGGTTCATGTGCGGATGGTGCTACTGGGTCAACAACATTCTCTACTATCCCAACCTTCTCATCGCCACGGCCGTGGTCGGCACCTACATGATCGGTCACGGCGAGTCGGGTCTGGCCGACGACTGGGCGTACGTCCTCCCCGTCACACTGGGAGCGCTCTGGCTGGCCGTCGGCCTCAACATCGTGGGGCTCAGGACGGGACGATGGCTGCAGAATCTCGGCGCCATCGGGACCTACATCCCGGGCATCCTGCTCATCGGGCTCGGCGTTCATGCGGCACTCACCCGCCCGCCGGCGACACCGATGAACATGGCCACGCTCATCCCGAACATGGCCGATCTCTCCGAGCTCAACCTCTGGGCGTCGATCGCGTTCGCCTTTGCGGGTCTGGAGCTCTGCGCGGTCATGGGTGGCGAAGTCCGCGACCCGCGCCGGACGCTGCCGCGGTCGATCTACATCTCGGCTCCGTTCATCGCCTTTCTCTACATTGCCGGCACCGCGGCAGTACTCTGGCTGATCCCGACCGGCGACGTGAAGATCGTCTCCGGTTTTCTCCAGGCTACGACCGTAGGTGCGCGGGAGATCGGGTGGGGGCTCGCGTGGCTGGCGCCGGTGGCCGCGGGACTCTACGTGCTGGGCAACATTGGCGGAGTGGGAGCGTGGCTTGCCGGCCCCGCCCGTGTCGCATTCGTCATCGGGCTCGATCGCTACTTTCCGCCCGCCTTCGGCCGGGTTCATCCCCGCTGGAAGACGCCGTACGTCGCGATCCTCACGCAGGCGGTTCTCGCGACGTTTTTTCTCTTCTTCTCGGTCCTCGGCAGGGGAACGACGGTAGAGAAGGCGTACCTGGTCATCCTCGACACGATGCTGCTGGTCTACTTCATCCCCTACATCTACCTCTTCACCTGTTATCTCGTGGTGCGCCTGAAGGAGTCGCCCGTCGATGGAGCGACGCCGCGAAGCCGCCTGTCGGCGGTGCTCATCGGGGGGAGCGGGCTCGCGCTCACACTCTTCGCCATGGTGATCGCGACCGTTCCTCCGGGCGATACCGCCGAGCCGTGGCTCTTCCGCCTGAAAGTGATCGGCGGCGCCGGCTTTTTCGTCGTTCTCGGCGGTCTGATCTACTGGCGCGGTCGCCGGTGACCCGCGCTCCATTGTATCTCGCGGTGCTTTGCCTCATATCGTTGCCGCCAGGAATCGCTGCACAGCGTGCGCCAGTGCTGCAGCAGGTGAAGGTGCGCCATCCGTACTACTACCGCGAGATGTTCATCCCGCAGCCCACCTCGGGGCCGGGCAGTGTGGCCTGGTCTCCCGACGGCACCGAGCTGGTCTACTCGATGCAGGGATCGCTCTGGCGGCAGAAGCTCGGCACCACAGAGGCACGGCAGCTCACCGATGGGCCGGGATACGACTATCAGCCCGACTGGTCGCCCGACGGCAAAACCATCGTGTATGCGTCCTATCGCGACGACGCGATCCAGCTCCGCGCGCTCGACGTCGCCAGCGGCCGATCGAAGCCCATTCTCGCCAACGGCGCGGTAAATCTGGAGCCGCGCTGGTCGCCCGACGGACGGCGTATCGCATTCACCTCTTCGATGTACGAGGGGAGGTGGCACCTCTTCGCCGGCGACGTCGGGGCCGACGGGAACGTCACCAACGTCCAGCGTATCAGCGAGGACAGGGAGAGCGGGCTTCCGCGCTACTACTACGGCACGATCGACCAGTACTTCTCGCCGACCTGGTCGCCCGACGGAAGGGAGCTCATCGCCATCTCCAATCGGGGGCACATTTGGGGCTCGGGGGGCTTCTGGAGACTCGACGCCAGGCCGGGTGCGGCGCCGAGGGAAATCCACTACGAGGAGACGACCTGGAAGGCGCACCCCGACTGGAGCCGTGACGGACGCCGCGTCGTCTACAGCTCGTATCTCGGCCGTCAGTGGCACCAGCTCTGGCTGATGACCGCGGAAGGCGGCGATCCCTTCCAGCTGACCTACGGCGAGTTCGACGCGACGTCGCCTCGCTGGTCGTTCGACGGCTCCCGCATTGCCTACGTCTCCAACGAGGGCGGGAACACCTCGCTCTGGACAGTGGACGTGCCCGGCGGCGGCAGAGCGCAGGTGAGGGTGGACCGTCGCGTCTATCTCTCGCCGACGGGCACGATCCGGATCGTCGTCACCGACGCCGCCACCGGACGCGAGAACGCGGCGAGGATCTCCCTCACCGGCCCCGATGGGCGGAGCTACGCCCCCGACGATGCGTGGCGCCACGCCGACGACGGCTTCGATCGCGGCGAGCGCAACTTCGAGTACGGCTACTTCCACACTGCTGGAGTGTCGCTCGCCACCGTGCCCGCCGGGACGTTCGGCATCGAGGTGTCGCACGGGCCGGAGTATCGGGTGGAGACCCGCTCGGTCGACGTGGCGGCCGGCCGGACGGCACTCGTGCGTATCGCGCTGCGGCGGCTGGACGACCTGCCCGCCCGAGGGTGGTACAGCGCCGATCTGCACGTTCACATGAATTACGGGGGCGCCTACCGGAACGATCCCGCGCGACTGGCCTTTCAGGCTCGCGCCGAGGATCTGCATCTGGTGGAAAACCTGATTGTCAACAAGGAGGGGCGCATTCCCGACGTGGACTACTTCGGGGGCACACTCGACCCCGTGTCCACCCCCTCAGTCATCATCAAGCACGACCAGGAATTTCATACGAGCTATTGGGGGCATCTCGGCGTGCTCGGCCTGCGCGAGCATCTCCTCCTCCCCGGCTACGCGGCCTATGCCAACACCGGGGCGGCCAGCCTCGTCCCCACGAATGCCGACGTAGCCGACATGGCGCACGCGCAAGGCGGCCTCGCGGGGTACGTCCATCCCTTCGACTCCGACCCGGACCCATCCGACACCGTCCGCGCTCTTACCGCGGAGTTTCCGGTAGACGTGGCGCTGGGCAAGGTAGACTACTACGAGGCCCTTGGCTTTGTGGACGACCCGATGGCCACCGCCCGCGTATGGTACCGGATTCTCAATTGCGGCTTTCGGCTGCCGGCGGGCGCGGGCACCGACGCGATGGCGAATTTCGCTTCGCTGCGCGGGCCGGTGGGAATGAACCGGGTGTTTGTGCGGAGCGGAGGAAAGCTCGACTATCGCCGCTTTCTCGACTCGCTCAAGGCGGGGCGCAGCTTCGCCACCAACGGGCCGCTGCTCGGACTCACCATCGACGCCCGGGGGGTAGGACAGGAACTCTCGCTGCCGGCCGGCGATCACGAAGTCACCGCGCGCGTGAGACTGCGGTCAAACGTGGCGATCGATCACCTGGAGATCGTGGGTAATGGCGAGATCGTCCGCGAGATTCCCCTGACCGGCGACAGGAAATCCGCAGCGGTGACCGTCGAGCTGCCGGTGGGGCGGAGCGGATGGTATCTGCTCCGCGCCCGGAGCGACCGGGCGATGTACCCGGTGCTCGATCTCTACCCATACGCGACCACGAGTGCGGTCTACGTGACGGTTGGGGGGGAGCCGGTGCGGTCGCCCGAAGACGCGGATTATTTCGTTCGGTGGATCGATCGACTGGCGGAAGGAGTGCGGACGAACCCGAGCTTCAACACCGAGGAGGAGAGGGCGCATACCCTGAAGCTGCTCGAGGACGCGCGGACGGAGTTCGTGCGGCGCAAGTGAATTCCTCGCTAGGTCCGTTCCACGACCATCGCAATCCCCTGTCCGACCCCGATGCACATCGTCGCGAGTCCGTAGCGCCCGCCCGTGCGCCTGAGCGCGTGCACGAGAGTGGTGAGGATTCGTGCGCCGCTGGCACCGAGCGGGTGGCCGAGTGCGATGGCGCCGCCGTAGAGATTGACACGGGCGGGATCGAGCTCCAGGTCGCGGATGCAGGCCAGTGCCTGCGACGCGAAGGCCTCGTTCAGCTCGATCAGATCGAGATCGGCGGTGGTGAGCCCCGCGCGGGCGAGCGCCTTGCGCGCGGCGGGGACGGGGCCGAGACCCATGACGCTCGGGTCCACGCCTGCCACCGCGGTCGCGAGGATGCGCGCGATCGGCGTGAGGCCGAGCTCGTCGACCGCGCGCCGGCTGGCAACCGACAGCGCGGCGGCGCCGTCGTTGATTCCGCTGGAGGTGGCGGCGGTGACGGAACCGCCCCGGACGAATGCCGGTTTGAGGCCGGCCAGCGACTCCAGCGTCACGCCTGCGCGAGGGGGCTCATCGCGCGAGATGATTTTCCTACCGCCAGGGGCGGGGACCTCGATGGGGACGGTCTCGCCATCGAAGACGCCGTGCGCGATTGCCTCCTGCGCGCGCCGTTGGCTCTCCACCGCGAACGCATCCTGCTCGGCACGCCCGATTCCATACTGTTGCGCTACGCGCTCAGCGGTCTCCCCGAGTGAGATGGTCCACTCGGCGGGCATTCGCGGATTGACGAATCGCCATCCGACAGTGGTATCGGCAGTGGGAGGAGCGGTGCGATCCCACGGCTTGCCCGACTTGAGGGTGACGTACGGCGCGCGCGTCATGCTTTCCACGCCGCCGGCGAGGAGGAGATCTCCCTCGCCGGCGCGGATCGCCTGCGCCGCGCTTGCCGCTGCCTGAAGTCCCGAGCCGCAGAGCCGGTTGACCGTCTGCCCCGGCACACCGACGGGCAGTCCTGCCAGCAGCAACGCCATTCTGGCCACGTTCCTGTTGTCTTCTCCCGCCTGATTGGCGCAACCGAGGATCACGTCTTCGATGCGACCGGGCTCGATACCGCCCCGCTCCACGACGCCGCGGATGGCCGCGGCGGCGAGATCGTCGGGCCGCATATCGGCCAGGACGCCGCCGGCTCGGCCGATGGGGGTCCGGACGGCGGCGGTGATGAAGACTTCGTTGGCGGCACCAGCGGAACTGGAAGCGATGCTCGACTCCGAACTGGGTGGTCCAGCGGGAATTGATGGCCCGCGATCGTTACCCGAACGCGAGCGTTAAGATAATTCTGCTCAAGGTTCGCTGCCTGCGGCTCGTTGACGGCCCCAATCCGCTCGGATAAGTTGCGCGCTCGCACGAGCCTGGACAGGTGGCCGAGCGGTTTAAGGCACCACCCTGGAAAGGTGGCATACCCGTAAGGGTATCGAGGGTTCGAATCCCTCCCTGTCCGCTTCAATCTCGACCGGTTGCCCTCCCTGGGAGGCTCCGCCATGCTCATCCGCCGTCCCGCCGACGTTCCCACATCGGAGATCACGCCCGAGCCGAGTTACCTCAGCCGCCGGGAATTCCTCGCGGCCGCAGGGCTGTCGGCGGTCGCGCTCGGCGGGGTGCTCTCGCGCCCGCCGGCCATTCGCCTGAATTCCTCGGCCCTTGGCGTTCCCCGTGACGACGACGACAAGCTCACGCCGTACGACGACGTGACCGGCTACAACAACTACTACGAGTTCGGCACCGACAAGGAGGATCCGTCGAACAACGCCGGCAGCCTTCGAACCCGGCCGTGGAAGGTCGAGGTCAGTGGCGAGGTGGCGAAGCCCGCGAAGTACGATTTCGACGAGCTGATCGGGGGATTCACTCCAGAGGAGCGGGTTTACCGCCACCGCTGTGTCGAGGCCTGGTCGATGGTGGTGCCCTGGCTGGGGATTCCCCTCGGCAAGGTGATCGACAAGCTGGAGCCGACCTCGAAGGCAAAGTTCGTCCAGTTCACCACCCTTCTCGATCCGGAGCAGATGCCGGGGCAGCGGCGCGCCATCCTCGACTGGCCCTACGTGGAGGCCCTGCGCATGGACGAGGCTCGGCATCCGCTGACACTGCTCGTGACCGGCCTCTACGGAAAACCGCTTCCCAACCAGAACGGCGCACCGCTGCGCGTGGTGATCCCGTGGAAGTACGGCTTCAAGGGTGGCAAGTCGATCGTCAGGATCAGGTTCGTCGAGCACCAGCCGAAGACCACCTGGAACATCGCTGCATCGAACGAGTACGGCTTTTATGCAAATGTGAACCCCGAGGTCGATCACCCGCGCTGGAGTCAGGCGCGCGAGCGCCGCGTGGGGGAGTTCTTCAAGCGGAAGACCCTCATGTTCAACGGCTATGCCGACCAGGTAGCGTCGTTGTACGCCGGCATGGACCTGCGCAAGAACTTCTGAATCCTTCGTGACGCGCATTCTCTTCATCACGCGAGTGCTGAAGCCGGCACTGTCCGTGGCGGCGCCGCTGCCGTTCGCATGGGCCGTCTTCTCGCTCGCTGCCGGGCACGTTGAAGGCGATCAGGTCAAGTACCTTCAGCACGTCACCGGACTCACTGTACTGGTGACGCTCTTCCTCACTCTCGCGATCACCCCGGTCAGGCGCCTCACAGGCTGGAACGAGATCATCCGGATCCGCCGGCAGGTGGGACTCACCGCTTTCTGGTACGCACTGATCCACTTCCTGACCTACGTCGTATTCGATCAGTCGCTGTCGCTGTACGAGATCTCGCGCGATGTGATGAAACATCCGTGGGTGTGGGTCGGATTCGCCTCCTTCCTCATGCTGATTCCCCTCGCGGTCACCTCCACCGACGGCTGGGTTCGGCGGCTGGGGGGTAAGGGCTGGCGGCGGCTTCACCGGCTCGTCTATCTCTCCGCCCTCGGTGGCGTGCTCCACTTTCTCTGGCTGGTGAAGAGGGATGTGCGCACGCCGACGTACTTTGGGGTGGTGCTCGGGGCCCTGTTCGTTTCCCGCCTCTGGGTCTGGTGGAGCGTCCGGCGTTCCCGCGCCCGGCGGCCGGCGACTTTTCAGGAGAGCCAGGGCCGGGTAGCTTAGGGCCATGCTTGCCCGACTGCGCCGCGCCAGGCTTTTCGGCTACCTGGTATTCCTGCTCGCCGCCGGACTCTCGTCCGGAGGGGCAGGGTACGTGCACGTCTGCCCGGCCGACCGTGCGGCCTCGGGGCAGGAACATGGTCATCAGACGCCTTCCGGGCATCACCACGGTGCGCCGGGCCAGCCGTGCCGTTGCATAGGGACGTGCCATCTCAGATGGTCGTCCACCGTGCCGGTGCCGCTTGAGATCGCGAGCGCTGCGGAACGCCCCGCCCCAGTTGGCGCATTTGCCGCCCCCTTCGCATTCCCACTCCCGGTTCCTCCCCGGCTACTCCCCCCAGCTACCGCACCTCCCTCGGCGCTGTAACGCCGGCTTTCCAGCACAGGCTCTTCACTATCTGCCGGTAGAACGCCCAGCGCGTTCGGGCCGGCGCAGCCTCAGCTCGAGGGGGATGTATGCACAGGCTCCAGGTGATCCTGGTGTCCGCGTGCCTGGCCGTACCCGCGGGGACGGCGGTCGCGCAGCAGGGAGAAGGGCGAGTGGCAGGGCGAGTCCTGAGTGCCGACTCGGCGGGAGTAGCCGTCGCCGGCGCCATGGTGTCCATCGAGGATGGCGTGGTGAACATGCAGACGGGTCCGGACGGGTCGTTCCGGTTTTCCGGGCTGCGTCCGGGCAAGTTCAAGATCATCGCTCGCAAGCTCGGATTCGCCCCGGCGGAGCAGCAGGTCGCCGTCGCCGCCGGCGAAGAGACATCGATCGATCTCGTGCTCAGGCCGCGGGCCACGCAGCTCGCCGAGCTGACCGTCATCGGCACGCGTGCCGATCTCGACGAGCGGAGGGACCGACTCGCGGAGGTTCCGGGTGCGGTGGCCCTCGTGGAGTCCGAGGAGATCCGTCGCAGCCGTCAGGCGAATCTCAAGGACGTCCTCGGTCTTACGCCCGGTGTCTACCTTCAGCCGCGCTTCGGCGCCGCCGACGAGAGCCAGATTTCCATTCGCGGATCGGGTCTCCGGAACAACTTTCACGCCCGGGGCACGAACTTGCTGGTGAACGGGATGCCGTACCGGAACGCCGACGGATTCACCGACTTCGAGTCGATCGAGCTGCTGAACACGGAGGCGATCGAGGTCTACAAGGGCGGCAACGCGCTCCGCTACGGCGGATCCACGCTGGGTGGCGCCATCAACCTGGAGACGAAGACCGGATACACCGCAAGGCCGCTCGCGATCGTGAGCCAGGGTGGCAGCTACGGGCTGTTCAAGGGGCAGCTCTCGTCGGGCATGACGCGAGGGGGGTTCGACTACTACGCCAGCTACTCTCGGACCTCGCTCGACGGCTACCGGAGCTGGTCGAATCAGGGCCGTGACCGGGTCAACGCGCACCTGGGCTATGCGCTCTCTCCTTCCACCGATCTGCGCACCTTCTACTTCTACGCCCGGGTGAACGAGCGCCTTCCCGGCTCGCTGTCCCAGTCTCAGCTCTACGGCACCCCATCCGCCGCCGATCCTGGAAATGTCGCGCAGCACTGGGGGCGCGACTATGACCTGCACCACCTTGGTGTGCAGCTGCGGAGCCAGCTCGGCGATCGCAGCAGGGTCGAGATCAGTCCCTACGTGCAATATCGCGACATCGACCACCCGATCTTCCAGGTGATCGCCCAGGTCAGCCGCGACTACGGACTCGACGCGCGGTATGAAACTACCGCACCCATCGCCGGCCGGAGCAACCGCTTCACCTTCGGGGTGCAGCCGGCGTGGCTCAACATGTCCAATCGGCAGTACCTCAACCTGGCCGGCAAGCACGGTGACCTGGCCAAGGATCAGGAAGATCGCGCCGTCTCGCTCGCACTCTATGCCGAAAACGTCCTGTCGGTCACCTCGCGTCTGACGGCGGTTGTCGGAGCGCGGCTCGACCACTCGATCCGGAGGAGTCAGGATTTCTTTCTCGCCAACGGCGACCAGTCCGACCGGCGGGTGTATAACCCGGTGCTGCCGAAGCTCGGATTTCTCTATTCGTTCCCGAGCGTCGAGGGTCAGCTCTACGGAAACGCCAGCCGCAGCTACGAGCCGCCCCTGCTGCTCGAGCTGAACAGCCTGAGCGTGCCGGGCTTCATCGCTCTCGACGGCCAGAGCGCCTGGCAGTTCGAGCTCGGCATGCGCGGCACACAGGGGGGCATCGCGTGGGACGTTGCAGCTTACGATATCGAGCTCGAGAACGAAATCCTCAACCAGAATGTGCAGCCCTTTCCCGGGGCGCCGTTCACCGTGCCGACCTACCGGAACGCGCCTCGCACCCGCCACTACGGCATCGAGGCGGGTCTCGACTACCGCGTGCCGGGCACGATCTTCACCCGCGCCGGCGAAGGCGATCGTGTGCGAGTACGCTTTGCATACACCCTCGCACGCTACCAGTTCGTGAAGGACTCGTCGTTCGACAGGAACGAGATTCCCGGCGCTCCCCGGCATCACCTCGTGGCTCAGGCGAGCTACTCGCACCCGTCCGGCATCTCACTGACTCCCTCTCTCGAGTGGGTGCCGGAGTCCTACTTCGTGAATTCGGCGAACACCGATCGCAATCTGGGGTGGGCGACCTTCGGCCTCCGCGCCGAGTGGATGTGGCCGAGGGCAGGGCTCACTCTCTTCGCCGCCGCACAGAATCTGACCGATCACGTCTACTCCGGATCGGTCCAGGTCGACAACGCCGCCGGCAAGTACTACGAGCCGGCCGACCGCCGGTCGGTGTACGCCGGCATCCGCTACGAACCGTGAGGCATTCATGACGGCCGAGTTTTCCTACCGCAGGTCAGCGGCCTGTTGCCTCGGCCTGATTCTCACGCTGGTGGGCTGCCGCGCGCAGCCCATCGGCCTCACCGCGGTGTCGGTCTCCGCCATCGCCAGCCAACCGAGCTCGTCTGACGCCGGCTTGGCGGTGGACGCCTCGGGGGAGCTGTTGTTGAGCTGGATCGGCGGCGACACCAGCGATCTCGCGCTCTACGTCGCGCGGTCGGCCGACTCGGGGCGCACCTGGTCCGCGGGTGTGCGGGTCGCGGGTGGTGCCGGCGCGCCCGGGGAGGTGCATCCGCACGGCGAATCCTCGCCGCGTCTCGTGGCCGGGCCGGCCGAAAGGATCGCCATCACGTGGGCGAACTCCATCCCGGTCACGACGCGCAAGTGGCCGGCGGCGATGATCCGCCTCTCCCAGTCCACCGACGGCGGGCGGAGCTGGTCACCTCCCGTGACGCTGAACGACGATACGACCGGTGCGCTCGTGAGCCACCAGTTCCACGGCGCCGCGTGGAGCGGCGACTCCGGACTGGAGGTGGCGTGGCTCGACGAGCGGGGCACGGGCGGAGTGCCGGGCCCCGCGGACACGGCCGGTGCCGCCGATCCGCACGGCCACGGGGAGTCGGAGCCCGACGCGACGATCTACCTCGCGTCGTCTCCCGATTTCGGTCGCACCTGGACCGCCAACCGGCCGCTCTGGGGGGCGGCGTGTCCCTGCTGCCGAGTCTCGCTCGCCCGTGGCGCCGATGGGCGGGTACTGTCGGCGTGGCGCAAACACTTTCCGGGTGACGTTCGCGACGTGGTCGTGGCGCCGCTCGACGCCGATTCGTCACTGGTGCGGCGGGTGCACGCCGACGAATGGGTCTACCCCGGCTGTCCCCATACCGGTCCCGCGGTCGCGGTCGACGCGACCGGTACTCATATCGTGTGGTAT
>JBOHSC010000242.1:0-9713 GCA_050733115.1 Gemmatimonadales bacterium | reverse complement strand
ACCTGAAGCTCCGTCGCGGCATGCAGCTCGAACTCAAGCGGCTGCAGCGTCGCCTCGGCACGACGTTCGTGTACGTGACGCACGACCAGGAAGAGGCGCTCACGATGTCCGACCGGATCGCGGTGATGAACGAGGGGCGCGTGGAGCAGATCGGCTCGCCGACCCAGATCTATCACACCCCCACTTCGGTGTTCGTGGCCAACTTCATCGGTGTCGCCAACCTGCTGCCCGGGGTGATGGGCCAGACCAACGGCACCCATGCCAGCGTCACCGTGGCCGGCAACCGGGCCATCTACGTTCCGGCCGGTGGCTGGCGGTTCCGGCCGGGCGCAGCCGCGACGGTGATGATCCGACCCGAGCGGCTCCGGCTCACCAACGCCGCCCCGGAAACCGACTCGGGGATTCCGGTCACGGTGAAGCACGCCGTCTTTCAGGGGCCGGTCATCCGCTGCTCGCTCCGTGCGCTCGATGGCACCGAGATCGTCGCGCACGTCGGCCCCGAGGATACGGTGACCGGACTCGAGGCCGGGCAAACACTGTGGGCCAGCTGGGAGCCCGACGCCGCGCGGCTGCTGCCGCCGGCGGGCCAGCGAGGCGACGAGGAACCAGACCTCAGGACCACTGTGGAGCGGGCGATCCCCTAGCCCGCTCCTCACCCCAACACCAGGAGCACCACGATGAGTTATCGAGAGTCTGACGGAAAGGATGACGAGCTGCACGAGTTCCTGCGCCACGCCGTCAGCCGCCGTGGCTTCCTCACCCGTACCGCGCTTGGCGCCGGCGGACTTGCCCTCGGCGGGAGCTTCCTGGCCGCGTGCACCGGCAAGGAGGGCGCGCCCAAGGCGGCGGCAACGGGCGGGGCGACCAAGACCCTCCGTATCTCCAACTGGCCGCTCTACATCGACAAGCAGACCGTCCCGGACTTCGAGAAGGCGACGGGGATCAAGGTCGAGTACACCGAAGACATCAACGACAACAACGAGTTCTTCTCCAAGATCGACGAGCCGCTCAAGCGCAACCAGAGCATCGATCGCGACATCATCGTTCTGACCGACTGGATGGCGGGCCGGCTCATCCGTCTCGGCTACGTTGCCCCGCTGGACGACGCCAAATTCCCCAACAAGGCCAACCTGGTCGACGCGGTGAAGGACGTCAGCTTCGATGCCGGCCGGAAGTACAGCGTGCCGTGGCTCTCGGGCATGACGGCGGTGGGCTACAACCCCAAGAAGACCGGCCGGGAGCTCACGAGCGTCAACGACATCTTCGATCCGAAGTTCAAGGGGCAGGTCACGATGCTCACCGAGATGCGCGACACTCTCGGACTCGTGATGCTCGGCATGGGCAAGGATCCGGCCTCGTGCACGATCGCCGACGCCAAGGCCGCCGCCGCCAAGATCAAGAAGGCGCGGGAGAGCGGCCAGATCCGGAAGTTCACGGGCAACGATTACGCCGAGGATCTGGCGGCCGGGAACATCGCGGTGGCGTTCGCCTGGTCGGGCGACATTCAGGGCCTGCGTGCCGACAACCCCGATCTTCAGTGGATCGCGCCGAAGGAAGGCGCGATGCTGTACTCCGACAACATGATGATCCCCAAGACCTCCGACCGGCAAACGGAGGCGATGGCCTGGATCGACTACGTCTACGATCCGAAGCACTCGGCTCAGATCGTGGCGGGCGCGCCGTACCTCTCCGCGGCCAAGGGCGCTGGCGACGAGCTTGCCAAGATCGCCCCCGACCTGGCCAAGAGCCAGTTGGTCAATCCCCCCGACGAGCTGCGGGCGCGGCTCCACGTGTTCCGGGCGCTGAGCGACGAGGAGGAGACGGAGTTCAACCGGATCTTCCAGGACGCCATCGGGGCCTAGCGCCGACATGGCCGGCACCGGTACCGCAAGCGAGCGACAGAACCGCCTGGCGCCCTACCTCCTGGTGGCGCCAGGCATCATCTGGCTCATCATCTTCTTCGTCGTCCCCGTCGCGACACTGGTGCAGACCTCCGTGTCGGTGTCCGGCGGGCCCTGGTACGATGCCTATCGCCACGCACTGAGCGGCTACGGCACCCATTTCTTCCGGTCGTTCCAGTACGCCATCGCCGCCACGCTGATGGCGCTGGCGCTCGGCTATCCACTCGCGTATGTCATCGCCTTCCGCGGCGGCAGGCTCAAGAACCTGCTGCTGGGCCTCGTGATTCTGCCGTTCTTCACCACGTTTCTGGTCCGCACCTTTGCCTGGAAGACCATCCTCAACGACAACGGGCCGGCGATGTGGGTGTTGCGGCAGCTTCACCTGATGGGCCCGGGGGGACGGCTGCTCGACACCACGATGGCGGTGCTCGGGGGCCTGACCTACAACTTTGTGCCGTTCATGATCCTCCCGATCTACGTGAGCCTCGAGAAGATCGACCGCCGGCTGGTCGAGGCCGCCGAAGATCTCTACTGCTCGCCGATGCAGGCGTTCTTCAAGGTGGTTCTGCCACTCTCGCTCCCGGGGGTCTTTGCCGGCAGCCTTCTCACCTTCATTCCAGCCACCGGGGACTTCATCAACGCACAGCTCCTGGGCAGCCCCAACCAGCAGATGATCGGCACCGTCATCCAGAACCAGTTCCTCGAGGTGCGGGACTATCCCCTCGCGGCGTCGCTCTCGTTCGTTCTGATGACGGTGATCACCCTCGGCGTGCTGGCGTACACCCGCGTCCTGGGCACCGAGGACCTTGCCTGATGCGGCGGTTCAGGCTCTGGCTCCTGGACGGCTACGCGGCGCTGGTGCTCGCGTATCTCTTCCTGCCCATCTTCGTGACCATGCTGTACAGCTTCAACAAGCCGGCGGGAAAGTTCAATTTCGTCTGGAAGGCGTTCTCGTTCGACGCATGGCGCGATCCGTTTCAGTATCCCGCTCTGGTCGAGGCAATGAAGCTCAGCTTGCGGGTGGCCGCCATCTCCACCCTGGTGGCCACCATCTTCGGAACCTTGATCGCACTCGCCCTTTGCCGGTACAAGTTCAAGGGCAGCACCGCGGTTGGCCTCTTGCTCGTGCTTCCGCTCACCACGCCGGAAGTCGTGCTCGGCTCGTCACTACTCTCACTCTTTCTCGACCTGAACGTGCGGACGGGGTTCACGACCATCGTGATCGCCCACATCATGTTCTCGGTGAGCTATGTGGCGCTCACCGTGCGCGCACGCATCCGAGGCTTCGACTGGACACTTGAGGAGGCGGCGATGGACCTTGGCGCCTCCCCCTTCCGTGTCTTCTACAAGGTGACGCTGCCGATCATCGCGCCGGGCATCGTCGCGGCGTCGATGCTGGCCTTTGCCCTCTCGCTCGACGACTTCATCATCACCCTCTTCAACGCCGGCAGCCGGATCACCTACCCGCTGTACGTGTACGGCGCCCGCCGCGCCGCCTTCCCCGCACAAATCAACGTTCTCGCGACGGCCATCCTGCTCGCCAGCCTCATTCTCCTCGGCGCAACGGTGCTCTGGCAGCAGCGGGTGGAGCGGGCACGCTCCGGCGGCGCCGGCACGACCTGAGCACTTCCTCGGCGGGACAATTCATGAAATCGATCGAACAGTCGTGCTACTGGCTCGCGCAGCGTGCGCCACGCGACGCGGTCGTGCTCGAAGGCAGCCATCAGGCAGACGTGGTGGTAGTGGGCGCCGGGTTCACCGGCCTCTGGACCGCCCTGTTCCTCAAGGCGCTCGATCCGTCGGCGGAAGTGGCGGTGGTCGAGCAGGGTGTGGCTGCCTACGGGGCGAGCGGCCGCAACGCCGGCATGCTCTCCGAGACAGTGGATCACAGCCACGGCCTCGCGATCCAGCATTTCGGCGAGGTCGAGGCGCACCGGCTGGCCATGGTCGGTGAAGAAAACATCGCCCAGATGATCCAGTTCCTGGAGGACCACCGGATTGATTGCGACTACGAGCCAACCGGGCGACTGATGGTGGCCCTCACCGCGGCGCAGCTCGAGGATGCGGCACGCAGCGTGGCGACGGCGCGCCGGCTGGGACTGACCACCTTTCGCGAGCTCGATCGCGACGCGGTCCGCGCGGAGCTCGACTCGCCGCTGTACCTGGGCGGCGTCTGGGTGACCGGCGGGGGGATTCTCGATCCGGTAAAGCTGGCCGATGGGCTCCGCGCCGAGGCCGAGCGGCTTGGCGTGAGGGTGTACGAGAGGAGCCGCGTGCTGGCGCTGGAAGCGTCCGGCGCGGGGGTGCGAGTGAGGACCGAGGCCGGCCGTATCGAGGCCCGCCGGGCGGTGCTCGCAACCAGCGCCTATACCCATCACCTCGTGCCCGCCGTGACCCACCGATTCATCCCGCTGTACGACTATATCCTCGTGAGCGACCCGCTCACCCCGGCGCAGAAGGACACAATGGGCTGGCGGCGGCGGCAGGGAGTGACCGATGGCCGGACCTTCTTCAACTACTACCGGCTCACGGCGGACGACAGGGTCCTCTGGGGCACGAGCGAGGCAGCGTACTACCGCGGCAACCGGGTTGATCCATCATGCGACCACTCCCCCGAGCACTACGCGGCACTGCGCGCCAGCTTCCGGCGGCACTTCCCGGCGCTGGCCGGGCTGGAGTTTCCGCATGCATGGGGTGGGGCGATCTGCTCGACGACGAGGCTCACACCGTTCTTCGGGCATGCGATCGAGGGGCGGGTGACGTACGGATTGGGGTATACCGGGCATGGAGTCGGCACCACTCGGCTCGTGGGACGAATCCTGGCCCACATGGCGCTCGACCGTCCGAGCGAGCTGCTCGACCTGGCGCTGGTACGCCGGAAGCCCTTTCCCTATCCGCCGGAGCCGCTGCGAGGATGGGCAGTGGGAGCGGTGACGCGCGGGCTCAGGAGGGTGGACGAAGGAAAGCGGCCCAGCCTCGTGCTGCGAGCGCTGGACCGCCTGGGGATCGGGTTCTCGAGCTGAGACTGTCGCGCTGACTCAGCGCTCGGCTCGCTTGAGCCCCTCGTCGAGCACCTCCAGCGCGAAGTCCACGTCGGCTACCGAGATGCAGAGCGGCGGCTTGATGCGAAGCACGTTCCCATCGATCGCGCCCTTCCCGATCAGCAACCCCATTTCCCGCGCCGCCTCCCACACCGCCAGCGTCTCGTTCGTCGCGGGCGCCTTCGTCTCCCGGTCGCGCACGAGCTCCACGCCGAGCATCAGTCCCTTGCCCCGCACGTCACCGATCAGCCGGTGCCGCGTCATCAGCTCCCGGAGTCCCGCTTTCAGTCGCCCGCCGACCACGCGGGCGTTCTCCTGAAGGCCGTCCTCCTCGATGATGTCGAGGACGGCGAGCCCCGCCGCCATCGAGATCGGGTTGCCGCCGAAAGTGTTGAAGTGAATCCGCTGGGTCAGTGATTCCGCGATCTCCCGCCTCGTGGTGACCGCTGCGAGCGGCAGCCCATTGCCGATGCCCTTGGCCATCGTGACGATGTCGGGCACCACGCCGGAGGCCTCGAAGGCCCAGAAATGGTCGCCGGTGCGCCCGAAGCCGGTTTGCACCTCGTCGGCGATGCAGAGGCCGCCGTGCTCGCGGGCGACGGCGTACGCCTCGGGGAGATAGTTCGGCGCGCCCATCGTCGTGCCGCCGACGCCCTGGATCGGCTCGGCGATGAAAGCCGCGATCGCGCCGGGCGTCGAGAAGCGGATGAGGTCCCGGATGTCGGCGGCGCTCAAGGAGGCGATCTCCTCGGGGGTGCCGCGGAAGGGGCTTCGATACGGATCGGGGTTGATGGCGTGATGGACCCCCTGGCTCGCCTGCTGCGGGAATTTCCAGGTGGCGTGTGACGTGAGCCCCATCGCCGTGGGCGAGCCGCCGTGGTAGCCGTTGCGCACGCCGATGACGTCATTGTTGCCCGTGAAGCAGCGCGCCATCATCACGGCCAGGTCGTTGGCTTCGCTGCCGCTGTTGACGAAGTAGGTGACGTCGAGCCCGGCCGGCATCTTCCCGGCAAGGCGGCGCGCCATCAGTGGAAGATTCGGGTGCAGGTAGATCGTGGTGGTGTGCTGGATGGTGGCCACCTGGGCCTGGAGGCGCTCCACGAATTTCGGGTGTGAGTGGCCGCAGGAGACGGTGACGATGCCCGCAAAGAAATCGAGATAGCGCCGGCCGGTCTCGTCGTAGAGGTACTGCATGTGCCCCTCGACGAGCATGAGCGGGTCGCGATAGTAGAGGAACGTCGAGGGGTGGCAGAACTGCCTCCGCATCGATAGCACCTCCTGCCTCGACGGTCCGCCATACGGCTTCGGCGTATGGTCGTGCGGAGGCATGGTGAAACGGGTCGGGGCCATGGCAGTCATTTGCGATTCTCCGTTTACTTGCTCATCCAGTTGGTCCCCGCCTCGCGGTTCCACTTGGTCGTGATCTTCTTGGCCTTGGTCCAGAACTCGATCGACCCCCGGCCGGTGATGTCGCCGCTGCCGAACTTCGAGTCGTTCCAGCCGCCGAAGGGGAAGGGCTCGCGTGGCACCGGAACGCCGACGTTCACGCCCACCATGCCGGCGCTGGCCTGCTCCATCGCGCGGCGGGCCACTCCTCCGCTCTCGGTGAAGATCGAGGCGGCGTTGCCGTAGGGGGAGGCGTTTTCGATTGCGAGCGCTTCGTCGAGATTGCCGGTCCGGACGATGGCCAGCACCGGACCAAAGATCTCCTCACGGGCGATGCGCATCTCCGGCCGCACCTGATCGATCACCGTCGGGCCGATAAAGAAGCCCCCTTCCTTGCCGGGCACCACCGCGCCGCGCCCGTCGACCAGCACCTTGGCGCCCCCCTCCTCCGCCTCACCGATTGCCTGCTCGATTCGTTCCCTCGCCTCGCGAGTGATCACCGGGCCGAAGTCGCGGCCGGCGACCATTGTCCGCGCCTGTGCCGCCAGCCGCTCGACGATGTGGCCGGTGGCCGAGACCGCCACCATGACCGAGGCCGCCATGCAACGCTGTCCCGTGCATCCACTCATGGCGGCGAGCACTCCCGAGGCCGCCATCTCGGGGTCGGCGTCGGGCATGACGATCACATGATTCTTGGCGCCGCCGAGCGCCAGCACGCGCTTGAGCGCGGCGGTGCCCCGGCGGTAGACCTCCTTGGCCACCTTCGTGGAGCCGACGAAGGTCACCGCCGCGATGCCCGGGTGATCGCAGATGGCCTCCACCGCCTCCCGGCCGCCGTGTACCACATTGAAGACGCCGTCGGGCAGTCCGGCCTCACCCAGCAGCTCCGCGATGCGGCCGGCGCTGAGCGGCACCTGCTCGGACGGCTTCATGATGAAGGTGTTGCCGAGAGCGATCGCGTTGGGAATGGACCAGTGCGGCACCATCGAGGGGAAATTGAACGGATTGATGGCCGCGACCACGCCGAGGGGATGGTGCTCGAGGCGGCATTCGACGCCCCGGCTCACTTCCATCACCTCACCCACCGCGATCTGAGGCAAGGAGCAGGCGAACTCGGTGAGCTCGACCGCCTTGAGAATTTCGGCCTCCGCCTCGCCCTTCACCTTGCCGTGTTCCTCGGTGATGAGCGCGCCGAGCTCGGTGAGATGCCGCTCGAGCAGCGCCTTGTACCGGTAGAACACCTGCACCCGTTCCTTGATGGGCGTCGCGGCCCATCCCGCCGACGCCTGCCGCGCCGCCTCGACCGCCCGATCGACCTCGGCGGTGGTGCCCATCGGGACCCGGCTGATCGCGATGCCGGTCGAAGGATCGACGACGTCGAGGAATCGCGGTCCACCCTCCACGAACTGGCCGCCGATGATGTGCCGGGCATCGGGATACCTGCGGGCGGCGCCGGGGTCGGCGGACGAAGCGGCTGTGCGGGGTTCGACGGAGGTCACGCGGCCCACCCCGGGCGTGAAAGGAGTCAGCGGATCGAAGGGTAGGAGGGGAGTCTGCCGGCCGGGCGGCGGATTGTCAATCCGGCCCTGTGGACCCCGTCAGCGCCAGGAGGCGGCGCCACTGAACGGGGGTTACCGGCACCACGGAAAGGCGGGACATGCGGACCAGTCCAAGATCGGCGAAAACGGGATCGGCCTTGATGGCGGCGAGGGTGATGGGCGTGGGGACCCGGCCGGCAGCCTCGATGTCCACCACCGTGAGCTTCGGGTCTTTCGCCTTGGGGTCGGGACGCGGGGCGCTGGTGATGCGGGCCAGGCCGACAATCGCCTTGTCGTCGCCCGAGTGATAGATCATCGCCTCATCACCCTTGGCCATTGCCCGGAGGTGTTTCAGCGCGAGGGCGTTACTGATCCCATCCCACACGGTGCGCCGGTCACCCTCCAGCTTGTCGTAGGAATAGGTGTCGGTGTCGGTCTTCAGAATCCAGTAGTTGGGCACGATTCCGCCACTCTCTCACGATGAAGCTCTGCACGAAACCCATGCGAATGTAGTACGCCTGGAGTGAAGGCGGAAGAAAGTGGAAGTCCCGGATGAGCCGCCGGCAGCGGGACCGCCCGCACCGGCAGATCATCGTCCAGTGATTCTCGCTCATCGTGGTGGAATAGTCGAACTGGACCTCCTCGCCCGCCTCGATGTCGCGAAGCGCCACCAGCACCCGGTCGCCGGCGATACCTGCATTCGGCTCGCACGAGTGATTGGTGAACCGGCCCGGTGGGCGGGTGTCGATGTATTCGTCGGGCCCCATCTGGATGGTGTAGGCCTGACTCTCCCCGAGGTCGAGGACCTCCGCGTGCGTCAGCAACGGGCCGTCGAACTCGAGGATCCTCTCCCCCTGGACCATCGGGAAGCGTGCGTGGACGCCCTTGCCGAGCAAGCCGGGGAGAACCTGAACCTTCTCGTCAGGCGTCATGGATCGCTCGCTCAGGCGAATCGGGTGAGGAGAACGAGAGAGCCGATGGCCATCGCGAGCCCCACAATCTCGGTGGCCCGGAGCGTCTCCCGGAAGCCGACCATACCCAGCACGGTGAGCGCGAGCACGAGGCACACGGCGTAGACACCGCCGGAGGTGGCCAGCTTGAGATGGCGAAATACGAACACACTGCCGAACGCGGTCGAAGCGTAGATCACGAACCCCACCACGAAGGCGGTGGTCCGGAACGGGGCCCCGTCGGCACTGGCGCGCTTGAGGAAGTAGTCGCCGATGACGGCCAGCACGCTGAGCCCGGCAGTGGCGAGCAGAGCGAGGTTCCGCATGGAGGTGAATCGGTCCATTACCGGGAGCTCGCTTGACGGGTGGACGTGGGCGCCGACGACGGTGCGCTGTCGTCGCCCCACTTGAGCGCCGTGGTGAACTCCTCCAGCGGCACGGGCTTGCCGAAGAGGTATCCCTGCATGCGTGCGTAGCCCTGCCGGAGCAGCACGTCGCGCTGCCCGGCGCTCTCGACGCCCTCGGCCAGCGGCACCACCTGGAGGCCACGGGCCAGCGCAGCGATGGCCGCCGTGACCGCGGCGCTGTTCCCGTCGTTCTCGACGCCACGAATCAGCGAGCGGTCGATCTTGAGGGTGTCCACCTGGAAACGGCGGAGGTAGTTGAGCGACGAGTAACCGGTGCCGAAGTCGTCGATCGCGATGCGCACACCCAGCTCCTTGATGCGGCGGAGGGTATGGAGCGTTTCCTGGGCGCTCTGGAGGAACGCGCTCTCGGTGATCTCGATCTCCAGCGCGGTGGCGTCGGCCTTCGACTCGCGCAGCGCCCGGCGCACCGTGTCGACCAGTCCGGGGCCGCGGAGATGCTGGCCCGAGATATTGATCGACACGCGGAAGG
>JBOHSC010000241.1:0-5125 GCA_050733115.1 Gemmatimonadales bacterium | reverse complement strand
GGTTCCGCACCGTCGCCGAGTGGGAGGTCTGGGTCCGCCGGCCCCGCCGCGGCCAGGCGATAGCGCCTGGCCGCCTCCTCGTAGCGGCGCATTCGATAGAGTGCATTCCCCGCGCCGAAGGCGTGGCGCGGCGTGCTGTCGGCGGCGAGCGCCTTCTCGAACGCGGCCGACGACTCGGCGAAGTTGCCCCCGGCGTAGCTGCGCTCTCCCGTCCATCCCGCCATCGTGCCGCGACCGCAGCCGGTGAGCGCCGCCGCGGCAACCGCGGCGGCACCAACGGTGAGCCGGCGGCGACGCGCACCGGCGAGCGCCACATCCGCGAGCAGCGCCATGACCGCCACGGCGAGCGGCCACTGGAAGCGGTCGGCGCGCTCGGGAGACTCTCTGGACGAGAGGGCGCCGGCCTTGAGTGTCCGCAGCCCTTCGGTGAGACGGGCGCGCTCCTCACGGTTGTCCCACCGCGCGAACACTGCGCCCGTGGCGTCGGCGGCGCGGCGAAGCTCCGCCTCCTCCAGGCGGGAGATTGCGATCCGCCCGATGTGATCCCGGTGGAACTTGTCGGGCAGCTCGGTCGAGTCGGCCGGGATGGGGCCACCCTCCGCGGTGCCGATGCCGATCGCGAATACCGGAATCTGCTCCTTCCGGAGCTGGGCGAGCGCGTCGTCCATTCCCCCTTCCGCGCTCTCCCCGTCGGAGACGATCAGCACCGCGCGGTGTCCGCGCTCCCCTTCGTGCTCGAAGATCCGCGCGGCCGTTCCGATCGCCCCGGCGAGGTCGGTGGAAGGATCGCCGAGATCGTCGGGGCTCGCGGCGTCGAGGAAGAGCCGGAACGCGGCGTGGTCGGAGGTGAGCGGCAGCTGGAGAAAGGCACTGCCGCCGAACACCTCGAGCCCCACGCGGTCGCCCGGCGAGGCCGATACCGTCTCCCACGCCGCGCGCTTCGCCACCGCCAGGCGCGTCGGCGAGAGGTCGGTCACCGTCATCGAGCGGGAGAGATCGAGCACCACCAGCAGATCGCGCCCCGATTGCATCATCTCGCCGCGCCGCTCGCCGAACTGCGGACGCGCCAGCGCGAGGAGGCCGAAGCCGAGCGCCGCGACCGGGAGCGCCGCGCGAAGCGGAGCGCGGTGCTCGTCGGGCAGTGTGGAGCCGCGCGCGAGCAGCGCCGGGTCGCCGAAGCGCCGCAGCGATTCCCGCTGCGCCCGCACCCGCTGCACGGCGATCCACGCCGCAACCGGAACCAGCGCCAGCAGCGCCAGGACCATCGGCTCCCCGAAGCTCATCGTCTCCTCATGGCAGCGATCGAAGGCGGGTGGCGCCAAGCACCAGCTCGGCGAGCAGAAGCACCAGCCCGGGGACCAGGAGATACGGATACAGTTCGCGGTAGTCGCGCGTCTCGCTGATGCGCACGTCGCGCCGCTCGAGCGGATCGATCTTCGTGAGAATCTTCTTGAGCGCCTCGGGATCGGTGGCGCGGAAGTACTCGCCACCACTCCGCCCGGCGATGCGCTTGAGGACCGCCTCGTCGGTGTTGGTGAGCCGGTCGGGGGTCCGGCCTTCCCGCCAGATGAACCGCTTGTCGATTCCCGAAGTGTCCGCGGCGCTCACGCCGATGGTGTGGATCCGGACGCCGAGCGCACGCGCCGCCTCGGCCGCGACGAATGGCGTCGGCTGCCCCGTGTTGTTGGCGCCGTCGGTGATGAGGACGATCACGCTCGCCTTGGGCGGCAGGTCCTTGAGCTGCGAAAGGCACATGGCCAGCGCCGTGCCGATGGCCGTGCCGTCGGGGAGCATGCCGATGTCGATCCGGCCGAGCATGCGGTGCAGCAGGTCGGCGTCCGGAGTGAGCGGCGCCTGGAGAAACGCCCGGCCGGCGAAAATGACGAGGCCCAGGAGGTCGCCCTGCCGCTCGCTCACGAAGTCGCCGAGCACCCGCCTCGCCACCATGAGCCGGTTGCCCGGCTTGAAGTCGCCGGCCTTCATGCTGCTCGAAATGTCGAGCGCAACCATGATGTTCCGGGCACTGCTGTTGATCTGGCGGACCTCGTGCGGCACCTGGGGGCGCGCCAGCGCCACGATGAGCAGTGTCAGTCCCGCCAGACGAAGCCCGGCGGGCAGCCCATGCCATCGCGCGCGGCGGCTCGGGGGCGCACCCTCGAGGAAGGTGAGACCCGGGAACCCGATCCTCTCGACGGGGAGCTTCCGCCGCCCGCGCCAGAGCCACCAGGCGCGCGCCGCCGGGACCAGCAGCAGCATGAGGAAGAAGGGACTAGCGAAGCGCATCGGCGATCTCGTCGCGGCCGGCGGTGGCCGATCGCCAGCGGGTCAGCAGCGTGCGCGCGTCGTCGAGAAAGGTCGCGGCTGCCCCGGCGCCCGGCCTGCGCCGCGCGAACTTCACCAGGTCGGCCTCCTCGAAGACGGCGGCGTAGCGCTGGCGGAGTCCACCCTCGAGCAGTCTCGGCGACAGCGACCAGAAGAGCTCAGTGGTGGTACGCCCGCGCGCCGGCACGTCTTCAGCCGCCTCGAGGTAATCACGGAGAGTGCCGGTGACCGACTCGTAGTGCCGGGCCACGTCGCCCCGCGCGGACCAATCCTCGCGCTCGATCTCGCCGAGCCGCGCGAGCGCCACCTCGTACGGATCGGGTGGGGCGGGAGCGACAATCGACTCGGGTTCGACGGCGGAGGAGATCGCGGCCTCGGTGACCTTGCGCCGGCGGCGGAGCCAGAGCGCCGCGAGCGCCAGCACTCCACCAGCGAGTGCAACGATGAGAGGCCGCGGGAGGGTGGAGGGCTCGAGCTCCCTGATGTCGCGCAGCGAGGGGTTGCCGGCGGCCAGTGTCGGCACCACGTCGATCGAGAGAGTGTCGCTCTCGATGGTGCCGTGGGTGATTCCCTTGACCGCGCGCATGAACGGGACGGAGAAGACCGGGAGCGGCTGCGGGCCGGTCCGATAGAAGGTGAGCGTGGCCTTGCCGGTGAAGTCACGGTTGGGCTGGCGCTGGAGCCTCTCGATCGAGACGATCCTGACCCCGTCGAGTACGCTGTCCACCGGCTGCGGGAGAGTGTCGAAGAGGAGGTCGCGTTCGTCGAGCCGGAGGCGGAAGCGAATGGTCACCGGATCGCCCACCGTCACCCGGCCACTGTCCACGAACACTTCCCATCGTTGTCCGCTGGTCCATTCCTGGGCTTCCGCCTTCTCTGTCCCGCCGATCCACAACCCCAGACACAGAGACGCGGAGAGCACAGAGAAAAAGCAGAAGTGTTTCCCGGAAAATCTCATCTCCACAGCGCCTTCTCTCTCCGTCTGAAGAATGTCAGCAACGGCTCGGCGTACGATCGACCCGTCTCCAGCCGCAGCAGGTCGACCCCGCGCTCGCGGAGCCGGCGGTCGAGAGCGCCATCGAACTCCTGGGTACGACGATGGAAATATTCGCGCACGCGCTGGTCGCCCGTATCGACGCGACGCCACTCTCCGCTCTCCGGGTCCCATAGCGTCACGATCCCCGCGTCGGGCAGCTCACGCTCGCGGGGATCGACGAGATGCAGCGCCACCACGTCATGACGGCGGGCGAGGCGCGCGATCGCGCCGTCGTAGTCGGGGGTGATGAAGTCGGACAGGATGAAGATGACCGCCCGGCGCCGGAGCGTCGACTCCAGGTCGGCGAGCGCGGCGCCGAGGTCGGTACCGGTGCCGCGGGGCTCGAAGGCGAGCAGGTCGCTGATCACCCGCAGCGTGTGCCGCCGCCCCTTGGCGGGCGCCACATAGCTCTCGACCCGGTCGGTGAAGAGCATCGAGCCCACCCGGTCGTTGTTGCGTGCGGCGGCGAGGGCGAGCACGGCGCAGACCTCGGTCGCCAGGTCGCCCTTCGTCCGCCGGAGAGAGCCGAAGCTGCCGGAGGCGCTCAGGTCGACCACGAACATGACCGTCAGCTCGCGCTCCTCGAGGTAGCGCTTGACGAACGCCGCGCCGAGACGGGCGGTCACGTTCCAGTCGATGGTGCGCACGTCGTCGCCGGGCTGATACTCCCTCACCTCGGCGAACTCGACTCCCCGCCCCCGGAATGCACTCGAGTACTCGCCTGCTACGATGTCGCGCACGAGGTGGCGCGTGGTGATCTCGATGCGCCGGACCTCGCGGGTGACCTCCTCGGGAGTCATGGCACCGGCACCGCCTCGAAGATCCGCGTCAGCAGCGCATCCGGGTCCATCCCTTCGGCGTCGGCGCGATAAGTGAGAATCACCCGATGCCGCAGCACGTCGAAGCCGAGTGCCTTGATGTCGTCGGGCGTGACGTAGGCGCGGCCCCGGATGAAGGCGTGCGCCTTGGCCGCGCGGAGCAGGAAGATCGCCGCCCGGGGCGACGCGCCGAACTCGATCATCGGCGTCAGCTCGGCGAGACCCGCCGCTGCCGGCGTCCGGGTCGCGCCCACCAGATCGAGCACATACTCCTTGATCCGGTCGTCGGCGTAGATCGTCTGCGTCAGCCGGCGGGCCTCCAGAATCCGTCGCGGATCCATCAGCTTCCTCGCCACGGGCTCGGGCCCGGCGGTCATCCGGTCCAGCACCTCGCGCTCCTCGCGCCGCTCGGGGTAGGTCACCACGAGCTTGAAGAGAAAGCGGTCGACCTGGGCTTCGGGCAGCGGGTACGTGCCTTCGTGCTCGATCGGGTTCTGCGTGGCGAGCACGAGAAAGAGCTCGGGGAGAGGAAAGGTCTGCCCGCCGATCGTCACCTGCTTCTCCTGCATCGCCTCGAGCAGCGCGCTCTGCACCTTGGCCGGCGCGCGGTTGATCTCGTCGGCGAGGAGGAGGTTGGTGAAGATCGGCCCCTTCTGCACCGTGAAGTCGCCGCTCCGCTGATTGTAGATCATCGTGCCGAGCAGGTCGGCCGGGAGCAGATCGGGAGTGAACTGGATCCGGTGAAACCCGGCGTCGATCGTACCGGCCAGGGTGCGCACCGAGAGTGTCTTGGCGAGGCCGGGCACCCCCTCGAGCAGTACATGCCCGTCGGCGAGGAGTCCGATGATCAGCCGCTCCAGCATTGCCCGCTGGCCCACGATGACGTGGTTGAGCTCGCTCATGAGCTCGCCAACCATCCGGCTCTCCTGCTCGATGAGCAAGGCGGAAG
>JBOHSC010000240.1:0-5470 GCA_050733115.1 Gemmatimonadales bacterium | reverse complement strand
CCGGCGCTCTAACCAATTGAGCTACAACCACCACGGGGAGCGGACAGCCCCGCTTCCGAGCCGGTGAAATATCGTCCCGAAGTGCGCTAGGTCAAGGCCAGAAACTGGCGGCCAACGCCTCCGTTCGGGGCGACAACACTACCTCCCCGCCGTCGAGCGACGCCAGCGGCACCACCCCCCTTACCGCGTTGGCCACGAACGCTGCCGCCGCCGGCAACTGATCGGGTGTCGCCCGCCGTTCCTCGATCGCCCCGGCCATCTCCTCGAGCCGCGCCCGCGCCACTCCGGGGAGCACGCCGAGCTCCAGCGGCGGGGCACAGAGTTTCCCGTCGTCCCACCAGAAGACGCTCCAGATCGACGTCTCCGCCACCTGCCCTCCGACCGTGAGCAGCAGCGCATCGTCGGCTCCGGCCTCCTTGGCTCCGGCCAGCGCCTGATCGAATCGCTCCCGGTCGACCACCTTATGGGGATACGGCCGATGGACCAGCTTCGAGGTGATGAGCCGGACCGGCGCGGAGCTCCCCACCGAGCGCTCTCCCGTCACCACCCCGCGCCGGCTCACCAGTAGGCGATGCACCCTGTCCGCCCCGCCCTCCGGCGTCGGCAGATTCGGCGGAATCGGCACACCCAGCGCCCGGCAGCTCGTCGCGAGGCGGCGAAGGTGGAGATACCAGAGCGGAGCGGCGCCGTTCCGCATGCGTATCGTCTCGATGAGCGTCGTCACGCTCGGACCTCCTCTCGTGAACCGGCGGTGCGCGCGTCCCCCATCGCCTTGACCGTAGTGGCCCCGAGAATCATCGCACCCCCCGCCAGTGCCCAGGCCCCCGGGCGCTCGCCCTGGAAGACCCACGCCCATACCGGATTGAGGGCCGGCTCGATCAGGAGAATGAGCGAGGCCTCGAGCGCCGGGATTGCGCGAAGCGCGGCGGTCACGAACAGATAGGCCACCGCAATCTGAAAGACACCGAGAAATCCGATGATCGCCCAGTCGCCCGCCGAATGGGTGCCGAACGGGAGCGCCATCGGCAGCGACATCAGGAAGGCGATGATATTGCCCGCCGCCACCGCCGCCACCGCCGACCCCCGCTTCCCTTCCGCCGATCCCATCCAGCGGAGGCCGCAGACCGTGAGTGCCCAGAAGAAACCGCTGGCCAGCGCCACCAGGTTCCCGTGCACCGGGTCCGGCGCGGAGGCCACCGGCTGATCCACGCCCACGAAGAAGAGCGCCAGCCCCAGCGCGATGACCACCATGAACCCGACGTCCTTCCGTCTGACCGGTTCATGGAGGAGCCACGGACTCAGGACCAGGAGATAGAGCGGCGCGGTGGACTGGAGGTAGATCGTGTTGGCCGCGGTGGTGAGCCGGTTGGCCAGCACGAAGAGGGTAAGGCAGGTGGCGTAGGCGACGCCCACGAGGAGGGTGCGCCACGACCATCCCCGCCGCGCCTCGCGGGCCAGGAGCAGGATCGCGACAGCCGCGATCCCCGACCGGAGGCTGGCGATCTGCCACCCCGTGAAGTCCGCCGCCTTGATCGCCGCGCCGCCGGTCGAAAAGAGCACCGCGGCGGCTACGAGCTGCAGGCGCGCGACGTTGCGCGAAAGCATGCGCGAAGATAACTACGGAGCGGCACCGGGAAGGGCATGCCCCTCCCCGGTTGTTCCGGCGCCCCCGCTCCGACACTTTTCCGGCCATGCAAACCATCATCGAGCCGTTCAAGATCAAGTCGGTCGAGCCCATCCGGCTCACCACCCTCGCGGAGCGCGAGGAGAAGCTCCGCTCCGCCGGATACAACGTCTTCCTCCTGCGCGCCGAAGACGTGCTGATCGACCTGCTCACCGACAGCGGCACCGCCGCCATGAGCTCGGAACAGTGGGCGGCGGTGATGCGTGGCGACGAGGCCTATGCCGGCAGCCGCTCCTGGTACCGCTTCGAGAGCGCCGTGCAGGACATCTTCGGGTTCCGCCACGTCCTCCCCACACACCAGGGCCGGGCGGCGGAGCGTATCCTCTTCTCCCTCCTCTGCAAGCCGGGCGACGTGGTCCCGAGCAACACCCACTTCGACACTACCCGCGCGCACGTCGAGTACACCGGCGCCGAAGCCCGGGACCTCGTCATTCCCGAGGGCCGGATTCCCTCGGCCCGGCATCCCTTCAAGGGCAACATGGATGTCGGGCGGCTGCGCGCGCTGATCGCGGAGGTGGGGAGGGAGCGCATTCCGGTGTGCATGCTGACCGTGACCAACAACTCGGGCGGCGGGCAGCCGGTCTCGATGGAGAACGTTCGTGACGTTTCGGCCCTCTGCCGCGAGCAGGGCATTCCCTTCTACGTCGATGCATGCCGCTTCGCGGAGAATGCCTACTTCATCAAGCTGCGGGAGGAGGGATACGCCGACCGGACGCCGATCGAGATCGCCCGTGAGCTCTTCGGCTACGCCGACGGGTGTACCATGTCGGCCAAGAAGGACGGAATGGCCAACATCGGCGGCTTCCTCGCCACGAACGACGACGGGCTGGCCCTCCGCGAGCGGAACCTCCTCATCCTGACCGAGGGGTTTCCCACCTACGGAGGGCTGGCCGGACGCGACCTCGAGGCGATCGCCGTGGGCCTGCACGAGGCGCTGGACGAGGACTATCTCCTCTACCGCATCACCTCGACCACCTACCTCGGCGAGCACATCAGCCGGGCCGGGGTGCCGATCGTCCAGCCGCCCGGCGGGCACGCGGTGTACATCGACGCCGGCGCCTTCTTCCCCCAGATCCCGCCGCTCGGTCTGCCCGGCCAGGCGCTGGTGGTCGAGCTCTATCGCGAAGCCGGCATCCGCTCGGTCGAGATCGGAACGGTCATGTTCGGCAGGCGCGACGCCTCAGGGCGGGAGACGCCGGCACCGATGGAGCTGGTGCGCCTGGCCATTCCGCGACGGGTCTACACCCAGAGCCACATCGACTATGTAGTGGAGGCCATCCTGAACGTCTGGGCGCGGCGGGCGGGGGTGACCGGATACCGCTTCGTGGAACAGGCCGACATTCTCCGGCACTTCACCGCCCGGTTCGCACCCCTGCCGGGTCAGTGACCCGATTCGACGTCGGCGAGGTAGACCTCCTCGCGCACCGGCCTGAAGCCGCGCTGGAGATAGTTCGGCAGCGCGGCCGGATGATCGAGCGTGCAGGTGTGGAGCCAGACCTTCGACGGGGCGAGTGACCACGCCCTCCGCACCGCTTCCGCCAGCAGATACTTCCCCCATCCCCGCCCGAAATACTCCGGCAGCAGCCCGAAATAGGCGATCTCCACCGAGCCGTCGTCGTGCCGCTTGAGCTCGAAATAGCCCGCCGGCGCCGCCTCCCAGCTCAGCAGCCAGAGCGAGATCCCGGGAGAGGCGAGATGGCGGCTGATCGTTTCATCGGACCATGTGAGCCGGTCCCGCCAGTGAAAGGCACGGCCCACTTCGGCGTAGAGATAACGAAAGAAGGTGATGGGGCACTCGCCCACTCGCTCGATGCGCGGAGCCCGCGCGGGCGCGGGCGCGTCCGTAAGCTCGTCGGGCGAAGCCATCTCGAGATAGGTGCGGGTTACCTGGACGGGAGCCATGCGAGGATTGTAGTGCTAGCCGGCGAGCTCCTCCAGCCCCCGGAAGAGCTCGAGCGACGCAGGATTCGCAAGCGCGTCGACGTTTCCCACCGGCCGGCCGTGAATCACCGCGCGTACCGCGAGCTCGGTGATCTTCCCGCTGATCGTGCGCGGGATGTCGGCCACCTGGACGATTTTCCGGGGCACGTGGTGTGGGCTTGCCTGCTCCCGCACGCGCATCCGGATACACTCGCGGAGGGGCTCGTCGAGCATCATCCCCTCGCGCAGTCGCACGAAGAGCACGATGCGCACGTCGCCCTGCCACTCCTGCCCTACCACGAGACTCTCCACTACCTCAGGCAGTTGCTCCACCTGGCGATAGATCTCCGCCGTGCCGATCCGTACGCCGCCGGGGTTGAGGGTCGCGTCGCTGCGGCCGAGGATGACGAGCCCGTCGTGAGCCGTGATCCGGGCCCAATCGCCGTGGCACCAGACTCCGGGATAGTGATCGAAGTACGCCGTATGGTACCTGGCTCCGTCAGGATCGTCCCAGAACGCCACCGGCATGCTCGGGAACGGCCGGATGCAGACGAGCTCACCGTCACGCTCCCGCACCGGCCGGCCGTTCTCGTCGAACACCTCCACGGCCATGCCGAGCCCCCGGGCCTGCAGCTCGCCGCGCCACACCGGTCCGATCGGATTGCCCAGCGCGAAGCAGGAGATGATGTCGGTGCCGCCGCTGATGCTGGCGAGATGGAGGTCGCGCTTGATGGAGCGGTAAACGTAGTCGTAGCTGTGACCGGCGAGCGGGCTTCCCGTCGAGAGAACGGCGCGAAGCGCCCGGAGGTCGTGCGTCCTGACCGGCTCGAGCCCCTCCTTCTCGGAGAGCGCCAGGTACTTGGCGCTCGTCCCGAAGACCGTCACCCCCTCCTGAGCGGCCAGGTCCCAGAGAATCGGCGCGGGAGCGAGCGGTGCGCCGTCGAAGAGAACCACCGTGGCGCCCACCGCCAGACTCGACACCATCCAGTTCCACATCATCCACCCGCAAGTGGTGAAATAGAAGATCCGGTCGTCCCGGGTGAGATCGGTGTGGAGGATGAGCTCCTTCAGGTGCTGAAGCAGCGTGCCGCCGGCGCCGTGCACCATGCACTTGGGAAGGCCGGTGGTGCCCGACGAGTACATGATGTAGACGGGATGAGCGAACGGCAGGCGGGCAAAGCTGAGCTCGGCACCCCGGTGCGGAGCGAGGAAGTCGTTCCAGCCGACGGCGCCGGGCAGCGCCGCGAGCTCGGGATGCTCCTGCAGGTAGGGCACGACCACCACGCGCTCGATCCCCGGAATCTGCTCGCGCACCTCGCGAGCCCGCGCCAGACAGTCGATCTCCTTGCCGGCGTAGCGGTATCCGTCGGCGCAGAAGAGGACGCGCGGCCTGATCTGGCCGAACCGGTCGAGCACACCGTTGGCGCCGAAGTCGGGCGAGCACGATGACCATATCGCGCCGATGCTCGTGGCGGCCAGCATCGCGACGATGGTTTCGGGAAGGTTCGGGAGAAAGCCGGCGACGCGGTCGCCAGACACGATGCCCAGCGCGCACAGCGCCGCCGCCGTGGCCGCGACCTCCCGGCGAAGCTCCGCGTAGGTCAGGCTCCGCCGGCGCCCGCGCTCGTTCCAGAAAACGATCGCGGATCGGTCGTCATCGTGGCGAAGGAGGTTTTCGGCGAAGTTGAGCCGGGCGCCGGGAAACCACCGCGGGCCGAGCGCGGGATCGGGGGGCGCCATCCGCTCGAGGCCGACCACGACCTGGTCCCAGGGCGGTCGGCCGGGGCGCTCATCGGCCACCACGCCGCAGAATCCCCACAC
Organism: Gemmatimonadales bacterium; assembly: GCA_050733115.1. Lineage (GTDB taxonomy): Bacteria > Gemmatimonadota > Gemmatimonadetes > Gemmatimonadales > GWC2-71-9 > CAVVWJ01. Next base: position 45 of record JBOHSC010000240.1, on the reverse strand, counting down.
CTCGACCCAGAAGGCGTCGGGGTGGGAGATGGACCAGTCGTAGAG
>JBOHSC010000239.1:0-2172 GCA_050733115.1 Gemmatimonadales bacterium | reverse complement strand
CGGCGACAACGACACCTTCCCCCTCTGGTACGCGCAGGAGGTGGAAGGCGTCCGCCGTGATGTGACGCTGGCCAATCTCTCGCTCATGAACACCGAGTGGCACCTTCGCCAGCTCCGGCGCCGCGTGACGCCCGAGTTCGACCCGAAGACCGCCGCTTCGATCTGGAAGGACTATTCGGTTCCGCCGCGTCCCACGACGCAGGTGCTGAGCCTCACCGAGCCGGAGGTGGACAGCCTGCCGGAGGCCATGCAGGTGCCGGCCAAGGGCGGAATCCGTTTCGACAGTCTGCAACTCGCCTTCGGCCAGGACGTGCTGCTGCGCCAGGATCTGGCCACGATTTTCCTGATCCGGGACAACATCGGCAAGCGCCCGATCTTCTTCAGCTGGAGCGACGGTGGTTACCCCGACCAAACACTGGGGCTGAGCCCCTACCTCGTCTCGATGGGGTTCGTACGCAAGGTGATGCCGAAGCCTGTCGTCCCGAACGACACGATCGTGCTGAGCCAGGGACTCGGGTACCTCGACATGCCGCGCACCAGGCGGCTGCTCACCGAAGTCTATCATTCGCAGACCGCTGCGCGCGACCGGCCTCGCGGCTGGGTGGACCAGCCGTCGGGTTCAATACTGCAGCTCTATGCGGTGGTGTACGGCGGGGCCGCCCGGGCATTCGAGGCCGCCGGCGACACGGCTCTGGCGAAGAGCGCCGACTCGGTATCGAGGAAGGTGACGGCCGAGTTGAACGGCGGAGTGGTCTTCTAGTCCGGAGCCGCAGTGCTCACGAGCCTTGGATTTGCCGCGCTGCTCGGCATCATCGGCACCTTCCTGGCCGTGCTCTGGACGTTGGTTCTCGAAGTGGGCGGACTGCCCGGCTCGGCGCTGGCGGCTGCCGGCACACGACAGGGAAAGCGCGCCCTCGTCACCACCGGGGTGGCCCTGGCCTTTCTCGCCGACGCCTATCTCCTGCTCACATTCGCCGCGATCGTCGTGCGTACCATCTACGCCTTCCTCGACCCTCGCCCCTCACTTCCCCCCTGGCCACTCTGGCTGGCCGGCTGGTATCTCGCCACCGCACCGGTCCTGTTCGGCGGCCGTGAGTCACCGGGCTCGGCAGCGCGAGACGCCTCCGACACCGCCATCGCCTATGCGCTGCCACTCACTGGATTGGGATATTGGACGTTCGTGCTCTGGCCCGCGGTGCTGGAATGGGGCTGGGGGTGGCTACCGCACGTGAGGCTCTAGACGGCGCCTCCGTCGGAGCGCAAGGAGCATCGAGCCGAGATTTCCGACGGCGAGGAGAGCGCCGAGAACGATCAGCACCCTCGCCGACCACCGCAGCACTCCCACCTGCGCAATACCCACCAGCAGCAACGCCGCCTTGGTTGTGAGCAACGACGCGGCAGCGGAGAAGGCCATCAACTGAATGAGCAACACCGGCTGGTAACCGAGACCTGCGTAGAGCCAGTACAGCGCGAGAATGACGAGGAGCCAGGCCAGCAGCCCGATGCGCGTCGTCTCTCCGCCGGGAAAGAGCATGAGAAACGGGACGACGAGCAGGCCGAGAAGCACCAGCATACCCAGCAGGCGCAACGAGGCGCGCCTCAGCTCCTGGGGAGTCGCGTCCTCGGCAGTATGAATGGCCGGGTCGTGCACCGGTCCTCACTCGCTTTCTCGCCGACACAGCCGCGGGCGAGAGCCCGCGGACGTGGTCGGGACCTCCACCTTCAACTCTTGTAGGCGTCGATCGAGATGTTGAGATCGCGACGGAGCTCGGCATCGCCGGCCAGGAGCGTCTGCCACGAAATCTCAGGCCCCTTGCGGGCACCCTTGGAGGTGATCTTCACTCCCTCGGGGGAGATAGTAACCGTGTAGAGCTTCCCGTCCAGATCCAGTTCCCGTTTGATCGTCTTGTCGAGTTTTGCCGGCATCGGGTCTCCAAGGCAGAATTATCGGCGGGCGCGCGAGCCGCACCCATCGGTGGTACAAGCTAACGATGCGTGAACCAGGCCCCGCGGTTCCGCGAGATCGTCGGAAGATGCCACAGGCGCGCTCGGTGCGCCGTGACCCGGGTCGCACGATAAGATAACGGTCGCTTTCAGCGGGGGCGCGGCCGCCCCCGCATTTCACAAACTACTTTATATCTTTGCCTTGAAGCACCATTGCATCAATAAGTT
>JBOHSC010000238.1:0-11655 GCA_050733115.1 Gemmatimonadales bacterium | reverse complement strand
CTCTTGTGGGAAGTGGGCTTCGAGGCGATAGGTATCGAGCCTACGCGCGTCTACGAATTCGAGGACGCCAGGGCCTTTCTCTCCGGCGCCGGACTCGACACCGAGGTGCTGGCCCGCGAAGTCGGGGGCCGGGTCATGGGGGCGTTCATCCGAGCTCGCAAGCCTGTAGCGGCGGCCATACGGAGCGCCACGATCGCCGATCATCGTGCGGTGCTGGATCTGCTCGAGGCCGCCGGACTCCCTTTGGCGGGGGTAGCGCCTGCGCTTCACGATTTCTATGTGGCAGAGATCGGGGGCCGGGTGGTGGGCGCAGTAGGCCTGGAGCCGCACCTTCCCGATGCGCTACTTCGCTCCGCGGTGGTCGAGCCGGGTGCTCGCGGCACCGGTCTCGGCGTGGCATTGGTGGAGCGCCTCCTGGACCATGCGCGTGAGCAGGGCGTGCGCGCGGTATATCTCCTCACCACCACCGCCGAAGCGTATTTCCTCCGTTTCGGCTTCCAACGATTCGCGCGCGAGGACGTGCCCGACGGCGTACGGACCTCCGTCGAATTCCGGGAGGCGTGCCCGGCGTCCGCCACCGTGATGCGCAAGGTGTTGTCACTAACCTGACAACCGGGCCGCGCATCCCGCGGCGGAGGGCCTGGAATGCAACCCACCGGCAAGCCGTTTCGTGTGTTGTTCCTGTGCACGGGTAACAGTGCACGGAGCCAGATTGCGGAGAAACTGCTGAATCGAAAGGGGCGCGGGAAGTTTGCGGCCGAGAGCGCCGGATCCCACCCGGCCACGCAGGTGAACCCGTACGCGATCGAGGCGTTGGAGCGGCACGGGTTCTTCTGGACCGGCGGCCATCCCCGGGGGCTCGATGGGCTACCGGAGGAGACCTGGGACATCGTCATCACCGTGTGCGATCGCGCCAGGGAGGCCTGCCCCATCTTCCCAGGCCAGCCGGTGATCGCGCATTGGGGCCTGCCCGATCCGGCGGCGGTCGAAGGCTCCGAGGACGAGATCCGGCGGGCGTTCGACGATACACTCCTGGTGATCAGCCGCCGCCTCGATTTGTTGCTGGCCCTCCCGATCGAAAAACTTTCGCGCCTCGCATTCGAGCATCGAGTGAGGGCCATTGGCGGTGCCGGCGCAGCCGAACCCACGACCAAGCAGACGTGACCACGGGGTCCTACGTCCGATCGGTGAATCCCCGACCGGTCGCCGCCGAGGCTATTGGCACGTTCTTCCTGGTCCTCATCGGTCCGGGCTCGGTCATGGTGAACGCCTATTCACGCGGTGCGGTGGGGCACGTTGGAATTGCCCTGGCCTTCGGCTTCGTGGTCGCATGTATGGTTTACGCCGTCGGCCATATTTCCGGGGCACACCTCAATCCGGCGGTGACGATCGCGTTCTGGTCGGTTGGGAAGTTCCCCGGTTCCCGGGTTCCAGGTTATGTCGCGGCGCAGTGCTCGGGAGCCGTCCTGGCCTCGGCGACACTCCTTGCCTTGCTCGGGCCCGTCGGCAACATGGGGGCCACTATACCCAGCGTCTCGACCGGCGCGGCCTTCGGCCTGGAGTGGCTTCTCTCCTTCGCGCTGATGTTCGTGGTCATGGCCGTCGCCACCGGTGACCGTCTGGCCGACGGGTTTGCCGGCTTGTCCGTCGGCCTCACGGTGGGATTTTGCGCAATGATGGGTGGTCCGATCACGGGAGCCTCCATGAATCCTGCCCGGTCATTCGGCCCCGCGGTCGTGGGGGGCCTCTGGACATCGCACTGGCTGTACTGGCTCGCGCCGGTAATGGGGATGCTCACGGCTGCGCGAATCTACGAGTTCCTTCGCGGTGCTCGCTAAGCGATCCCGCTGGCTCTCCCCCGGCGTGCTCGGGATCGGCGCGGCGAGCTTCCTCTCAGATGTGGGACACGAAGTTCCCACCTCGCTGCTGCCCGGCTTCCTCTCAGGCCTGGGGGCGCCGGCCGCGGCGCTCGGACTGATCGAAGGGACCGCCAACGGGGTCGCGGGACTCGCGCGGCTGGCGGGCGGCGCCTTGGCCGACGACCCCGCCCGTCGCCGCCGGGTGGCTCTGGGTGGGTACGCCAGCACTGCCATTCTCTCCGCCCTCATCGGCGTGGCCCCGAACGCGTGGCAGGTGGGACTTCTCCGCACCGGAGCCTGGGCGGCGAGAGGCGTTCGCGGGCCGGCCCGGAACGCCCTGCTGGCGGAAGTCGTCCCCGCGGAAGTGTACGGCCGTGCCTACGGCTTCGAGCGCACGATGGACAACCTGGGCGCCATTGCCGGGCCGCTCCTCGCGCTCGCCCTGGTTGCGGCCGTCGGTGTGCGGCAGGCCATGTTGATCTCCGTCTTTCCGGGACTGCTCGCCGCGCTCGCCATACTGTATGCGATCCGCCGTTCGCCACCGGTCATCCTTCCCGCCCGCGTACCCGTCAGGCTTGTCGTCCGACCCTTGCTGCAGGGCGGCCTGGGTCGCCTTATCGCGGCCATCGCGGCCTTCGAAATGGGGAACGTCGCGGCAACGCTGCTCATTCTGCGCTCCACCCAGGTCTTCGCGGTGACACACTCCGCAGCCGGCGCGACTCAGCTTGGCCTCACGCTCTACATGGGATACAACGCTGCCGCGGCCGTGATCAGCATTCCGGCGGGCCGGCTCAGCGACCGCTTCGGCAGTGCTCCGGTGCTGGTGGGCGGGGCGACTCTGTCGCTGATCGCCTACTCGGCGTTCGCACTCGGCGGAGAAGCCGCGATCGTGTCCGGGTTCCTGGCGGCGGGGCTCGGCGTCGGATGTGTTGAGACCGCCCAGCACGCCGCAGTCGCGTCGCTGGCGCCGGACCGGCTTCGGGGTTCGGCCTTCGGATTGCTCGCCGCCGCCCAGAGCATCGCGAACTTCGCGGCGAGCTCCATCGCCGGCCTGTTGTGGACGCTTGTGTCGCCAATGATGGCGTTCGGTTACCTGGCCGTTTGGGCTATGGTGGCGCTGGTGGGGTTCGTTCTGGTGGGCCGCGGGGCTGGGAGTCTCGATCTTGCTGCCAAAACGAAAGCTGGCGGTGGGGATTGAACCCACGACCCCCGCATTACGAGTGCGGTGCTCTACCGCTGAGCTACGCCAGCATTGCAGGCGCGGGAGAATCTAATCGGCCCGCGATCTGGCGTCGACTCCACGCTGCCGATCACACCGCCGGTGGGGGAAGCGCGGCCGCGAACTCCTGCATGGTGGCGAACCGCTCGGCCGCGGACTTGGCGAGTGCCCGCCTGATGGCCTGGTCGACTGCCGACGGTATGCTCCCGTTGAGTTTCTGAGCCGAGGGAATGGGCGCTTTGAGAATCCGGCTGGCCACCGCAGTGATCGACGGTCCGGTGTACGGCGGCCCGCCGGTCAGCATCTCGAACAGGATACATCCCAGGCTGTAGATGTCGGCCCGCTGGTCGAGGTCAGGCTGCTCAAGGAGTTGCTCCGGGCTCATGTAATACGCGGTCCCCACGACGACGCCGGTCTGCGTGAGCTTTTCGTAGTCCGCGGCGCCGATGGCCCGGGCCAGCCCGAAGTCCGCCACCAGCGCGCGCCCTCCCGCGAGGAGGATATTCTCCGGCTTCACGTCGCGGTGGAGCACCCCGCGACCGTGGGCGTACTCGAGGGCCGAAGCCACGTCGTGCGTGACCTGGAGCGCATCCTCGAGAGGCAGCCGCCTTTCCCGCTCGAGACGCTGGTACAGCGACTCGCCTTCGACATACGGCATGATGTAATACAGGACGTCGCCGACGTTTCCGGAGTCGTAGAGCGGCACGATGAGCGGGTGCGCCATCGATCCGGCGATCCCGATCTCGCGGCGAAAACGCTCGGGGCCGAGCACGGTGGCCAGCCGGGGGTCCATGACCTTGATGGCCACCGCGAGTTTTTCGCGGACGTCGTGCGCGAGATAGACGGTGGCCATCCCTCCCTGCGCGAACTGGCGCTCGACCGTGTAGCGATCGCTCAGGGCTTCCGCCAGCACCTGCTGCACGGCGGTCACAGGTGGCGGCTCGTCCGGAGGACGCGCCTTCGCCTGCTCAGAACCAAAAGGGAATCGCATCGAGTATCGGGCCTCTCGCTCCGCCACTCACTGCGCTGCCGGGGCCCGGTGGGGCCGGCCGGGCGCGAGGGAGCTGTCGCTCCGGGCCAGGAGATATCGGTAGATGGCGTCGACCAGCGGTGGGTCCAGCAGGTCCTCGAACCCGCGCATCCGCCGGTCCGGGGCGACCGAGGGGCTGGACGCGCCCTGGCGCACGACCACCTTGAACGAGTCGGCCGTGATGCCTCCTTCCTCGGTCACCGAATAGGTCAGATCGGGCGCCGCCATGCTGCCGAGGGCGTCGTCGCCATGGCACCGCGCACAGTAGACCTGGAAATACTTCCAGCCGGTATAGACCTGGTCGGTCACCTCGAGCCGAGCGCTGTCGCTCTGGGCCGCGGCACGTCCCGGGCCCACGGCGAGGCTCATCACGACGACGCAGCCGCCGGTTGTCCAATGGCCCGCTCGACCCTTCATTTCCCCGCCCCTCAGAGTCGCACCACCGCCGAAATCCAGTTTTCGCGGTTCTCGTCTTCCCGGTAGAGCTTGGCGAGATCCACCATCACGTTGTCGGCGTCCCGCCGGATCCCGTAGCGATCCATACTCCGGGTGGCGCGCCCGTCTACAAACACCCCGTCGGGCTGGAACCTGCTCTTGTGCTTGGGGCACTGAAAGTGATGGTCCGCCTCCTGCCAGCGGAGGGGAGTCTTCTGGTGAGGACACGACAGGGAGAAAGCGTAGACCGACTGCTGGTATCGGGCGAGGATCAACTCGCGGTCCTTGTCGATCGTCACCCCGTCCTGGGCCGGAATCGCGTAGGTCACCTCCTCACCCGGCGCGGGTAGCCCGGAGGCGAAGTCGACCGACAACGCCGCCGCGCGGACCGGACTGATCTCGAGGGCGCCCGCCACTGCGGCCACGATGGCGGCAATCTCGCGCAGAAACCTTCGGCGGGCGGGGGCTGGGTCGCAGCCGGGACAGGGAGGGCGGGGAGAGGGGGGAGTGGAGCTCATCAGCCGGCCGTCAGCAGCGTACCGGCCAGGATGACGGCCAGCCAGAGCGCCATGCTCGTCACCGAGATCTTCCACAGTCGGCCCCAGAGCACGGGAGAGTCCGGCTGGCCGGAATTGAGGGCCTCCTCGGTCCGCTTGAGGATGTAGCCGTTGGTGAGGAGGGCCCCGAGCAGTCCCATCTTGAGCCAGAACACCACCGAGCCGCTGTAGTGCTTGATATCGGCCGCGTAGAGGAGGAACCCGCTCGCCAGCGCGAGGATAAGCCCGAACATGACGGGCTTGTGAATGGTGCGAAGGCGTCCGAGGTGGCGGATCTGGCCCGAAAGCCGGGCGTTGCGCATCGCGACGAATGTGTCACGGTCCGTCGCGATGGCAAACCCGCCGCCCAGAAAAATCCCCGACAGGTGCACGAACAGGACCGTGGTCTGAAGCCACGGGTGGTCGGCATAGAGGGTGGCCCAGGGTTGGACCAGGCCTGCAAGACCGTCGACGGCTCCCGTGGGGGCGAGCATGAGGTCGCTCCGGGCTGAAGCGGGAAATTGTTCCGATCAACATATGGACCGATTTGCTCCGGGGCCAGAGGGTCCGGGTGCGACGCCCGGGTTACACGTAGGCGCGTCGAAGCATCGCGGCTGCCGAATCGTCCAGGCGATCGGCCCACCGAAGCTGGTCAAAGAGCTGAAGCAGGTCGTCCTCGGCCACCCGTTGCCGGCGGACTTCGGCGATATCGTACACCAGCCGCCCTCGATGCATGACGAGCACCCGGTCTCCCAGCTGCACTGCCTGGGTCATCGAGTGGGTGACCATCAACGTGGTGAGCCCGCCCGCGATGATGATTTCCCGCGTCAGCCTGATCACCCGCTCCGCACTGCGCGGATCGAGCGCGGCGGTGTGCTCGTCGAGCAACAGAAGGGTCGGGCGTACCATCGTCGCCATGAGCACCGTGAGCGCCTGGCGCTGGCCGCCCGACAGCAACTCGATGGGCGTATCGAGACGATTCTCGAGGCCCATCCCCAGTCCGGCCACCGCTTCCCGAATCGCCGGCCGGCGCTCCGCCCCCAGAGCCCGGTGGAGCCAACGTCCACCACCCCGGCGGGCCGCGAGCGTCATGTTCTCTGCAACGCTGAGATCGGACGCGGTTCCAGTGAAGGGGTTCTGGAACACCCGTCCGATCATGTGTGCTCGCCGCTGTTCGCTCCAGGGGGTCACGTCTCGCCCATCCAGATAGACCCCGCCGCCGGTGAGCGCCAGGCTGCCGGCAATGGCACCGAGGAGGCTGGACTTCCCCGACCCGTTGGTGCCGAGAACCACGGTGAGGGTGCCCCTCACGAGCTCCAGATCGACCGCGTCGAGGGCACGCACTTCATTCGGCGTCCCCGGATGGAAGACGTGGGAGACACCCTCCAGCCGGAGGGCGATCTCAGGCATGGCCCCGGGCGCCCCCGGCCGAGCGTCCGCGGCGGACTCTGCGCAGCAGTTCGGGGAGTGCGAGCACTGCCAGGACGAAGAGCGCAGTCATCAGCTTGAGCGCGTTCGCGTTCAGCCCTGCCCTCACCGCAAGCGCCGCGAGGAGGCGGAAGAGCACCGCACCAGCCACTGCTCCCGCGATCCAGCGCCCCACCGGTCGCTTGCCAAACAGCGTCTCCCCGACCATCAGGGTCGCCACTCCAGTCACCACCGCCCCGACGCCCATCTGGATGTTGGCGAATCCATTGTATTGAGCGAGGAGAGCCCCCGAAAGCGCGATCAGGCCATTCGAGAGACCGAGGCCGAGCACGACCATGCGATCCACGTCGATCCCGACGGCCTTCGCCATCTGCGGATTGTTTCCGGCGGCTCGCATGGCCAACCCGAGGTCGGTTCCCATGAGGAGCGTCAGGCCGATGGCCAGACATCCGGCGAGCAGCGCCATCACCACTAGGTCGGCGAGGCTACCCCCGGGCACCGCAGTGCCGAGCACCGTGAGGCTGGCCGGAAGGCCGAAGAGCCGGTGCCCCAGCCGTTCAGCCATCGTCACGAGGCTATCGGCCGAGGCGAGGGAAAGGTTGCCGCTTCCCATGACGAAGAGATTCACCGAATAGAGCGCCGTACTGGTCAGGACTCCCGCCAGCAACACGCTCACAAGCAACTGGGTATGAAGAACCCCGGTAATGCCCCCGGCGAGGACGCCTGCCATGGTGCCGAGGGCGGTGGCCGCGAGGGGATGTACCTCCCGCACGAGGAGTGCGGCGACGGTGGCCGCGCCTACCCCGAATGACCCATCGGCCGTGAGGTCGACTGTGTGGTAGATGCGGTAGCTGATGAAGACGCCAAGAGCGAGTGGCGCGAGAATGAAGCCGATCGTCACCGCCCCGATCAGCAGGTTCACGAGCCGGGCTCAGTGGACCTGGGTGATGGGTGCGATCCAGCCGACGCCGCGAACGAGCGCGCTCTCCCCCACTCCGTCATCGCCACGATCGTCCCATACGAGGTGCAGGACGTCGCGAAGCTGATGGTTCGCGAAGAGTCCTCTTACCAATGTGGTGAGGTTCACCGTGCGTTGAGGCAGGGGATGGTAGGAGAACACCGCTGCGTGAAAATGCCCGTAGAGCCGTCCCGTGGCTCCCAGCGGACGGAGGTGGGCAGCGATGGGGGCCACCGGCGCGCGTGCAACCACGCCGACGATGAGTGTGGTCGTCAAGGCGTAGGTCCTCTCCGGCGCGAACGAGAGCCACTCCCGCACGGCGGGTATCTCGAACCGTACCGGCGCCTCGCCGTACGCCGGTGAGCGCCGCAGCCTCGCCCCCGAGAGCCCGGCCGTCTCACCGACGATCACCAATCCTGCGACCCCACCGCCGACGGCCTCGAGACCGATCGTGGCCAGCTCGGAAAGGGGAACCGCCTCGGCTTCAGGCTTGGTGCTGAATCGTACGAGCTGGGAGAAGCCGCCCTCGCAGGTCAGCCCCGACGCCATCACCGCCCGCGGCGCGGCGGAGTCGCCACCGACGAGATAGTCCGCCATCCGGGCGCCGTCGCTGGGGAAGTATGCGACGCACCCGCCCACCGCTATCAGCTCCCCGAGCCGTTCGCTGCACTCCTCGTAGCTCCCCCCGATCGCACCGAGCCCGAAGCCGAAGGAACCCTCGGGAAGCTCCACGCTCCTGCAGTCGTCCGCCCCGAAGGGAGCCTGGGTCAGCCGATCGGGATGGCCGTGCAGGTGGCAGCTCAGCTTGCCATCCGGATCGCAGGAGGACAGCTCGTACTGGCCACTCGTAGCGAAGTCGGCCTGGGCATGCCAGGAAGACCGCCGGAGGCCGGCCGGACTGGAGGGGGTCCCATCGGTCCTATCGAAGCGCGAATCCCATCCTGCGCCGGCGAACACTTCGCGCACCGCTGGCGGCAGCGACGTGAGCTTCACTTCGCCACGGAGGACGGCCAGCTCCTGGCGCCAGCGCGCCAGGACCCGGGTGGCCGCCGAACTGACGTAGGTTACCCTGGAGAAATCGATGTTCAGCGTTCGGACGCCGTCTTGGAGCAAATCCTCGACGGTATCGGAGAGATGCTCGGCCCACTCCCGATCCAGGCGTCCCTCCAGTTGGAGGAGCGCGGAGCCTCCCTCCCGAGCCGCGTCGATCTTCACTTGGTCTTCGCGTCGGCGCCCACGACCGAGTCGGCCTGCTTTACGACGTCAGGGGAGAGGGGAATGCCCATCTTGCTGGCGTCACCCCGATTGACGACCAGTTTCGTGGTCTCCAGTCGGAAGAAAGGAATCGACGCCGGGCTCTCGCCCCGGAGCACCCGAGCGATCATCTTGCCCGCCACTACGCCGCCTTCCTGAAAGTCCGGGTAGAACGAAGCGATGGCTCCCTGCATTACCTCGAACGGCGCAGGGGAGAACACCGGCACCTTGCATTCTCTCGCCGCCTTGATGAGGCTTGCGAAGCCCGCGTGAGCGACGTTGCCGAAGAGCTCGATCGCCTCGACCTTCTGCCCGCAGAGCGACCGGGTTGCCTCGCCGACATCGCCGATGCTGCTCACCGCCACGCCGATGACCTTGAGGCCGGCCTGCTGGGCCGCCTTGGTCATCCGGTCCTTGAAGTCGACGGACAGCTTTTCCTCTGGACTGAAGATCACGCCGATCCGGCGCGCCTTGGGCACGATCCGCCGGATCAGCTCCACCCGCTTGGTCTGCTCCGGATCCCCGAAGCCGGGCGCGTACACGCCGGTGATGTTGGGAAGGTGGTTGGAATCGCTGGTGCCGGCGCCGGCCGCAAACGGGTCGGACAAGAGGTTGAAGACGACCGGCACGGTCTTGACGCGTTGCACCGCTACCTGAAGGGTCGCGTCCTGCAGGGTGACGATGACCTTGGCCTTCGCGTCGATGGCGGCGTCGATGAGACTCGGGAGCGTCGCCAGATCACCTTGCGCGCTCGAGATCTTGATCTCGTAATCCCGTCCGGGCTCCAGATCGGACTCCCGGAGCCCCACCGTGATCGCATCCTCGCTCCACTCGCGGCCCATCCAGTCGGCGGCGCGAATCAGGGCGATGAGTGGCTTGGCGGGTGCACTGCTGGTGCTGGCGGCAGCCGCGGCCTGATCCGTTCCCGGAGCCTTGCTATCCGGTTTGCCGCTGCAGCCGGTACCAAGGGCGAAGCAGGCCGCGAGCCCTGCAAGCCGCACGGAGGTGGCCGGCAGGGGCCGAAGCCATCGATGGCGATTCATGTTTGACACCCACAAGTCGGAGTTGACAGAGCCAGTGGCGGAGGGTCAGCCGAGTCCCAGCTTCTCCACCAGTGCGCCATACCGCGGGTCCGACCGCAGCGGGTCGAGCCAGGGCGCGACTTTCAGGAACAGCAGGCCGGGCTCTCGTAGCTCGTAGGCCCGGTACAGCTGCTGGAACGCCCGGTCCTTCATGTCCAGTGCGGTGAAGAGGAGTGCCGAGAGCAACGCCAGCCGGTCCTCGCCCGCCAGCTTCGGCTCCAGCTCCCACAGAATCCCGCTGGCTTCTTCCCGATTTCCCGCCGTGGCGCAGGCGTATCCCAGCATCAGCTTCTTCACGGTACGGAGCCCGGGGCGTTCGGCTTCCCTCCGGATGTCGGCGATCGCTTTCTCGTACTCTCCCTTCGCTACCCACGCCCACCAGAGCACCAGGCGGGCGCCCAGGAACTCGGGGTTCATCGCCAGCGTCTTCTGCAGCTCCTCGATGGCCTCGTCGTAGCGGCGGCAGAAATACAGCACCCATCCCACGGCCCGGTTGACGGGAACCGCCAGCGGGTCGAGCTGCTGGGCGCGCCTGATCTCCGCCACCGCCTCGTCGTGCCGGCCGAGCGCGGCCAGATACTCGGCGTACCACTCGTGGGCCATGACGTAACTCGTCTTAAGCTCGAGCGCGCGCCTGAACCCCCGCTCCGCTCCCGACCAGTCCAGGTCTCCCAGCCAGCGGGCGTAGGCCAGCGAGGTGTGAGCCTCCGCGAGGGTGTCGTCCATTTCGAGCGCCTTCAATGCCATGGCCTTCGCCTGCGCCAGGTACTCCACCGGGGGCTTGGAGCTGAACCCGATGCTGAGCAGCTCGTAGGCGTCGGCCAGACCAGCGTAGGCGACCGCGTATCCGGGGTCCTTTGCGATGGCACCCTGGAAGCACTCGATCCCCTTGAGCACGTCCGCCTCGGACCATTTGTTGGCGTGAAAGCGGCCGAGGAGATAGAGATTGTACGCGTCGACGTCGCTGGTCGCCTTCTTCTCGACCCGCTCCTTTTCCTCCGGGGACAGCGCGATGGACAAGGCCCCGGTAATCTGCTGCGCCACCTCGCTCTGAACCTCGAAGATGTCGGTCAACTGGCGGTCGAAGGTATCGCCCCACAGATGCTTCTCGGTCTTCGGATCGACCAGGTGCGCCACGATCCGCACGCGCGGCCCGGCCTTGCGGACGCTGCCCTCGAGGATTGCTCCCACCCCGAGCTCCTGCGCGATCGCGGTGATTTTCTTGGTGGTCTTCTTGTATTGCATGGACGACGTGCGGGAAATCACCTTGAGCGCGCTGATCTTCGAGAGCTGGGCAATGATGTCGTCGGTAATCCCGTCGCTGAAATACTCGTTTTCCGGGTCGGTACTCATGTTCTCGAACGGGAGCACGGCAACCGACTTTGCAGTGATCAGCTCCTGGACCATCGCCTGCGCCGTCCCCACCGCGATGGCCACGGTCGCGGGCGTACCCAGGGCCTCCGCGAACTGGCCGGCCGTCGAGAACCGATCCGCGGGAAGGGTTGCCATCGCCTTCCTCACCGCCGCATCGACCGCCTCGGGAACCAGCTCGCGGGATGCACGCGGCGAGGGAGCCGAGGAGGTCAACCGGTTGGCGATGAGAGCCGTGAGCGTCGACCCTCTGAACGGCGGCTCCCCTGCCAGCATCTCGTAGAGGACGCAGCCCAGGCTGTAGACGTCGGTGCGGCCGTCGAGGTACTGGCTACCCTCGATCTGTTCCGGGCTCATGTAGGCTGGAGTGCCGATGAGATGCCCGGTCGTCGAGTCGCCCACGCCGACGGCCCGGGCGATCCCGAAATCGGCCACGAGCGCGTGGCCCGCGTCGAGCAGGATGTTCGCCGGCTTGATGTCGCG
>JBOHSC010000237.1:0-2469 GCA_050733115.1 Gemmatimonadales bacterium | reverse complement strand
CTATTGTCGTCCTCACCGCCATCAACATCCGCGGGGTCACCCTCGGCGCCGCCATCCAGACGGTGTTCAGCGTCGCCAAGGTCGGCGCGCTGGCCGTGCTCGTGATCTGTGGTCTCACCCTGTTCCGGCAGCCCGATGTGGCCGCCGCGAACTTTTCGAATCTCTGGGGCACGGGAGACTGGTCGCTCGCCGTCATCCCGGTGTTCGGCGCGGCGATGGTGGGGTCGCTCTTCGCGAGCGATGCCTGGAACAACGTCACCTTCGCCGCGGCGGAGGTGCAGAACCCGAGCCGCAACCTCCCGCGCGCGCTCGCGATCGGCACCGCGACGGTGAGCCTGCTCTACATCCTGGCAAACGTGGCGTACCTCAATATCCTCCCCTTCACCGGCGATCCGAACGGTACCGACGTGCTGAGTCGCGGCCTCCAGTACGCGGCGCAGGACCGCGTTGGAACCGCAGCCATCGAGGTGGTGCTCGGCGCCGGCGCGGCCACCGTGATGGCCGTTGCGATTCTTCTCTCCACGTTCGGGTGCAACAACGGACTCATTCTTTCGGGGCCGCGGGTCTATTACGCGATGGCGCGCGACCGGCTCTTTTTCAAACGGGTGGGCACGCTGCATCCCACCTTCCGGACACCCGTTCTGGCGCTGGTACTCCAGGCCCTCTGGGCCAGCATTCTCTGCGTGAGCGGCACCTACGGCCAGCTCCTCGACTACGTGATCTTTGCGGCGCTGGTGTTCTACTTCCTGACTACCCTGGCGCTCTTCCGCCTCCGGCGGATTCGCCCTGATCTGCCGCGGCCGGTCAAGGCGTTCGGCTATCCGGTGCTGCCGGCGCTTTACATGGTCGCGGTCGGCGCGCTGATGGTGATTCTCCTCTTCGAGAAGCCGCTCTACACGTGGCCGGGGCTCTTCATCGTGGCGTCCGGAGTGCCCGTGTATGTCCTCTGGAGGCGACTCTCCGCTTCCTCTCCGGCTTGACCCCGGCCGGACTGCTTCCTACCATTCGAGATGGAAATATCTGTGCGGCGCCCGAGCGTATGTCCGTGATCCGACCCAAGCCCGGCCTCACGTTCGACGATGTCCTTCTGGTGCCGCGATATTCAGCGGTTCACCCGCGCGAAGTATCGACCGCCACCAACTTTACTCGAAGCATCCCCCTCAACATCCCGCTCGTTTCCGCCGCCATGGACACCGTGACCGAGGCGGACATGGCCATTGCCATGGCGCGTGCCGGTGGCATCGGCGTGCTGCACAAGAACATGACGCCCGAACGGCAGGCCGCCGAGGTCGATCGCGTCAAGCGCAGCGAGAGCGGGATGATCATGAATCCGATCACCCTTGGCCCTGACCGGCCGCTGCGCGAGGCGTACGCGCTCATGCGGCGCTTCAAGATCTCGGGCGTGCCGATCGTGGATGGGCAAGGCCGGCTCATCGGGATCATCACCAACCGCGACCTCCAGTTCGAGCGCAACCTCGACCAGCCGATCCGCGAGGCCATGACGCGGGAAAACCTCATCACCGCGCCCGTGGGCACGAGCCTCGACGATGCCGAGCGCATCCTGGCCAGTCATCGTATCGAAAAGCTGCCGGTGGTGGACAGCCAGGGCGTGCTCAAGGGACTCATCACCGTCAAGGACATCTTCAAGCGGCGCGAGCACCCCAACGCCAACAAGGACCAGCACGGCAGGCTTCGCGTTGCCGCGGCGGTGGGCGGCGGTTCCGATGCCACGGTGCGTGCCCGCGGCCTCATCGATGCCGGCGTGGACGTTCTCGTGGTCGACTCGGCCCACGGCCACAGCGAAGGGGTGCTGCGCACGGTGTCGCAGCTCCGCGAAGCCTTCCCCGACGTGCAGCTCGTGGCCGGCAACATCGCCACCGAGTCCGGAGCGCGGGAGATGGTGCGGCGGGGCGTGGACGCGGTCAAGGTCGGCATCGGCCCGGGAAGCATCTGCACCACGCGCGTCGTCACCGGCGTTGGGGTGCCGCAGGTTACCGCCATCATCGACGCGCTCCGCGGCGCTGAAGATGTCCCCATCATCGCCGATGGGGGGATCAAGTACTCCGGCGACGTGGTCAAGGCGCTCGCCTCCGGCGCGTCGTCGGTCATGATGGGATCGATGCTGGCTGGCACCGAGGAGAGTCCCGGCGAGTCGGTGCTCGCCGAGGGACGCCGGTTCAAGATGATACGCGGAATGGGAAGCCTCTCGGCCATGCAGGATGGGTCCGCCGACCGCTACTTTCAGGAAGGTGAGATGGCCCCGGGCAAGCTGGTGCCCGAGGGCATCGAGGGCCGAGTCCCCTACAAGGGCCCCGTGTCCGACGTTCTCTATCAGATGGTCGGCGGGCTGCGCAGCGGTATGGGATACTGCGGGGTGAGCAGTATCGGGCAGCTCAGGTGCGACGTCGAGATGATTCAGATTACCTCCGCCGGCTTGCGCGAGTCGCACCCGCACGACGTGACCATCAC
>JBOHSC010000236.1:0-4105 GCA_050733115.1 Gemmatimonadales bacterium | reverse complement strand
TCTCCGCCGATTACATGGGCATGCTGGCCACCGTCATCAACGCCCTCGCCCTGCAGGACGTGCTCGAAAAGATCGGGGTGGACACCCGGGTCATGACTGCCATCCGGATGGAGTCGCTCGCCGAGCCGTACATCCGGCGCCGCGCCATCCGGCACCTCGAGAAAGGGCGCCTCATCATTTTCGCGGCCGGTACCGGCAACCCCTTCTTCTCCACCGATACCGCCGGCGTCCTCCGCGCCCTCGAGATCGATGCCCAGGTGATCCTCAAGGCCACCAACGTCGACGGCATCTACACCGGCGACCCGAAAACCGACCCGGCCGCCACGTTCATTCCCGAGCTCAGCTACCAGGAAGCGATCGTCAAGAACTACGCCGTCATGGACGCCAACGCGTTCGGACTCTGCAAGGCCAACCAGCTTCCCATCGTGGTCTTCAACATCAATCAGCCCGGTGCCATCACCCGCGTGCTGCAGGGCGACCGGGTAGGGACCATCGTCCGATGAGCACCATCCCCGAATTGACGAAGCACGCCCGCGAGCTGATGCACAAGGCGGTCGAGAGCACCAAGCGGGAGTTCAGCAGCATCAGGAGCGGCAAGGCGAGCACCTCGCTGCTCGACCTCGTTCGGGTCGAGGCCTACGGCAGCGCCGTGCCGCTCAACCAGGTGGCGCTGGTCGCGGCCCCCGAGCCGCGACTCCTCACGGTGCAGCCGTTCGACAAGTCGCTTGGGCATGCCATCGAGAAGGCCATTCGCGATGCCGATCTGGGCCTCAATCCCAGCACGCAGGGGAACCTGATCCGCGTGCCGCTGCCGGTGCTCTCGGAGGAGCGCCGCAGGGATCTGGTCAAGGTCATCCACAAGCTGGCCGAGGAAGGCCGCATCGCCGTGCGCCACGCGCGCACCGATACGCTCTCGAAGATCAAGAAAATCGAGAAGGTGCCCGAGGACGACAAGACGCGGGCCGAGAAGGACGTGCAGAAGCTCACCGACGAGCATATCAAACAGATCGACGCCCTGATCCACGCCAAAGAAGCCGAGATCATGGAAGTCTGAAGGATGAGCGACGAGCTTCTGCGGCAGGTGAAGGTCCACGGGGCGGTTCCCGCCCACATCGCCATCATCATGGACGGCAACGGCCGCTGGGCCAAGGGCCGTTCCCTCCCGCGCCCGCTCGGCCACCATGCCGGGATGACCGCGGTGCGGGAGGTCATCGGCGGGTGTCTCGATGCCGGAGTAGGCGTGTTGACGCTCTTCGCGTTCAGCCAGGAGAATTGGCAGCGGCCGGCCCTCGAAATCGAGGCGCTCATGCGGCTCCTCGAGGAATACATCGCGCGCGAGCTCGGCAACCTCCGTGAGAAGGGTGTGGCGGTTCGCATTCTCGGTGATATCGACCGCCTGGCGCCGGGCGCCCGCCGGGCAGTGGATCGCGTGGTGGAGGAGACGGCCGGCGGCGACGTCCTGGCGCTCAATCTCTGCATCTCGTACAGCTCGCGGGCGGAAATTGCGCGCGCAGCCAGGCTTCTCGCCGAGGAAACCGCGGCCGGGCGGCTCGATCCCGCCGACATCGACGAGGATGCGGTGAGCCGCCGCCTCTATACCGCGCCGTGGCCCGATCCCGATCTGCTCATCCGGACGTCCGGCGAGATGCGGGTGTCGAACTTCCTCCTCTGGCAGCTCGCCTACGCCGAGTTGTACCTCACGCCGGTGCTCTGGCCGGATTTCACCCGCCACCACCTGTTCGAAGCCATCCTCGAATTCCAAAGGCGAGACCGCCGCTTCGGGCGCGTCTCGGTCTGATGGACACGAGCGGGCAGGCCGCAGAAGGCAACCTGATCCGGCGGGTGACATTCGCCGTCCTGGCGATCCCGCTGGCGCTCGCCATCGTCTGGTATGGCGGCGTGCCTCTGGTCTGCCTCCTGTCGCTGGCCGGCGCCCTCGGCGCGCGCGAGCTTTACGGCCTGGCGGAGCGGGTCGGGGTCAAACCCGCCCGGGTTCTTGGCATTTCCGGAGCGGCGGCGATCGCGCCGCTCACCTACGCCGTGTTCGCCGACGAGCGAGCGCTGGTCCAGTCTTTCTGGCCCTACGCCGGCGCACTCTGGCTCATCGTGGTCTTGACGTGGGCACTCTCCTCGCGGTCGGCCGCGGAGCGGCCCCTCGAGGCCGCGGGCGTCACGCTGCTCGGCATGGCATACTGCGGAGCACTTCCAGCGTTCCTGCTCGCCATCCGGCACGAGCATCATCCCATCCGGAGCTGGGCGGGGGCGTGGCTCGTCTTCTACCCTCTCGTCGTCACCTGGGTATGTGACACCGCCGCGATGTTCGGCGGGCGCGCAATCGGCGGCCCCAAGCTTGCGCCGACGATCAGCCCGGGAAAGACGCGCTCGGGGAGTCTCGCGGGTGTGATCGGCGGCCTGGCGGTGGCGCCGCTCTTCGCCACGGTCATCTTTCCAAGGGTGGGGGTCTCGGCGGGGCTCGGCGTGCTTCTCCTGATCGCCGCGGTGCTGAGTGTCGTCGGGCAACTTGGTGACCTGGCCGAGTCGCTCTTCAAGCGCCAGGCCGGGGTGAAGGATTCCAGCACTCTGATTCCCGGTCATGGAGGTGTGCTCGACCGGCTCGACTCGCTCTATTTCGTCGTGCCCGTGGCCGCGGCGCTGTACCGATTTTTCGGAGTGATCTGATGCAGCCGAACGACTCCCGGGCGCGTCGAGGCGTGGCGGTGCTTGGGTCCACCGGCTCCATCGGGCGGAGCACGCTCGATGTTCTTCGCCGCCAGCGCGACCACTTCCGGGTGGTCGCACTTACCGGAGGACGGCGCGAGGAGGAGCTCGCGGCCCAGGTGGCCGAGTGGCGGCCGGACTACGCGGGGCTGGCGGGTGTCGATGGCGGGACCATGCACCCGACCGGCCCCGCGGTCCTCGTCGAGGCGGCCACCCTGCCCGAGGTGGACATCGTCGTCAACGCCGTGGTCGGTGCCGCCGGGCTCGACGCGACGCTTGCGGCGCTCCGCGCCGGGAAGCGGGTGGCGCTGGCCAACAAGGAAAGCCTCGTGATGGGCGGCGAGCTCGTTGCCCAGGCGGCGTGCACGGGCGGCGGTGAGCTGGTCCCCATAGACTCCGAGCACAGCGCGGTGCTCCAGTGCGTCACCGGGAAGGACAGCTCGCTTGGCCGGCTCATTCTGACCTGCTCCGGCGGACCGTTCCGCGAGTGGCCGGCGGAGCGAGTCAGAGACGCCAGCGTCGATGCCGCGCTGCGCCACCCCACCTGGTCGATGGGCAACAAGATCACGGTAGACAGCGCGACCCTCGCAAACAAGGCGCTCGAAGTCATCGAAGCCCACTACCTCTTCGGGCTGTCCTACGATGCGCTCGAGGTGGTTGTTCATCCGCAGAGCATCGTCCACGCCTTCGTGGAGTTCTGCGACGGGAGTGTCATCGCGCAGCTAGGCTTCCCGTCGATGGAGCTGCCGATCCTGTACGCCCTCACCCATCCGTCGCGGTTGCCCGACGCTGGAGTGAGGAGATTCGATCCGGTGGCGGCGGGTCCGCTGACCTTTGAGCCGGTGCGCCACGACGTGTTCCGCGCCCTGGGTGCGGGCATTGCAGCAGGCCGGGCAGGCGGGGTGTCGCCGGCGGTGTTCAATGCCGCGAACGAGGAGGCGGTGGCCGCTTTCCTGTGCGGTACCATTCCCTTTGGGAGGATCAGCGAAGTGATCGAAGGGGTGTTGGACTCGCACCCGGGCGCCCCGGCCACGGGGCTCGACGCGGTGCGCGAGGCCGACCGATGGGCGCGAGCGCGCGCCCGCGAGCTGCTGAGCCAAACATGAGGTACCTGTGCTGACTACAGTCCTGTCGCTTATCGTCGTGCTGGGGGTCCTGGTGTTCATTCACGAGGCGGGGCACTTCGTCGCCGCCAAATGGGCGGGGATCTACGTCCACCGCTTCTCTCTTGGACTCGGGTCCCCGATCAAGTGGCTGACCTTCCGCCGCGGCGAAACCGAATACTCGGTCTCGTGGATTCCCCTCGGTGGCTACGTGAAGATGGCAAGCGGGGAAGAGGACATCGGCAGCAGCCCGCTCGAGGGCGGGCAGGCCCACGCCGTAGTCC
>JBOHSC010000235.1:0-3617 GCA_050733115.1 Gemmatimonadales bacterium | reverse complement strand
CCACGGAGAAGGTCGGGCGCGTGCGGACCTGCAAGATCGGCCCGCGCCGATTGGAGGAAGAGACGGCCTGGATCGAGAGGTATCGCCAGCTTTGGGACGCACGCTTCGACGAGTTGGACAAGGTTGTCGAGGAATTGAAACGGAAGGAGAAGGTCGATGGACGCAAGAAGAGAGAGTGAGGCCACACCGATGAAGAACCGCACGACTGTGGAACGGAGGTCCGAGCGTGAGCTCGTCGTCACGCGAACTTTCAACGGTCCGGCGCGCATCGTGTTCGAGGCGTGGACCAAGCCCGAGCTGTTCAAGCAGTGGTGGGTGCCGAAGTCGATGGGCATGTTCCTGCGTTCCTGCGAGATGGATGTTCGTGTCGGGGGCAGGTACCGTTTGGTGTTGGGCCACGATGCCTCAAACCCTGATTGGGGGCGCGTGCAGTCGTTGGTGCGGGAGGATTGGAGCCCGGAGCAGGTGGCGGGGCGGCTGCTGGGGATGTTGGCGATCAGCCACGAGACGATCTACCGCCACATCTGGGCGGACAAGGCAGCGGGGGGCGCACTGTACACGCACCTGCGCGGAGCCCGGAAGCGGCGGCGGAAGCGCTACGGGAGCTACGACAGCCGCGGCCGCCTCGCGGGGAAGCGCCCGATCACCGCGCGCCCCGCTGCCGTCGAGACCCGCTGCCAGCTGGGGCATTGGGAAGCGGACACCGTGCTCGGGGCTGGGCAGGCGGGGCCGTGCGTGCTGACCCTGGTCGAGCGGAAGACCGGGTACCTGGGGCTCGGGCAGTTGCGGCAGTGGACGACCGCCGACGTCACCCAGCGCGCGATCCAGCTGATCCGCGCCCAGCCGCGCCCGGTGCACACGATCACCGTGGACAACGGCACCGAATTCCACGAGTACGCGGCCATCGAGCGCGCCACGCCCGCGCGCTTCTACTTCGCCACCCCGCACCACGCCTGGGAACGGGGGACCAACGAGCACACCAACGGACTGCTACGCCAGTACCTCCCCAAGGGCCAGAGCATGGCGCACCTGAGCCAACAGGACTGCAGCCGCCTCGCGGCCAGCTCAACCGTCGGCCTCGCAAGCGGCTCGGCTACCGCACCCCGGAGGAGTGCTATGTCTCGTGACCCTCGGTGTTGCACTTTAAACTTGATATCAGGTGGCACTCAACGCGCTGGTTGTTGAACCGTTAGCAAAACCGGTCGGTGTGGTACGACCAATCCAGCCCGAATAGCTCCGCGGTCTTTGCCCCGGAGCAGGACTAGTCGATCGCCCCGCACGGCATCGTAGCAAGCTGCAGCTGCAGCCCATCCAGGTCGGCCATCGGATCGTCCTGCAGCCGCCAGCGCGCTTGGAACGCGAGGTCATTCATCGTGCCCAAGACCCGGCGATCCTGGGTGCGGCCAATGTTGACGTCGGCCATTTCGGCGATCTCGGCGGCAACCAGGTGCGCGGGCATGCCAAGCTGCTCCAGCAAGCCCGCCACCGCCAGCCGGAGGCGCCCAGGAAGTGTCGCTGGCTGTGTCGCGGCGACATAGACTGTCAGAAGCGACCGTCCGCTCGTGGCCAGGATTAGCTGACGCGAGCCGATTCGCAGGAGGTTCGCGTACCAATCGCCGAGGCGCGTAGTCGGCGGACGATCGACAGCCTCTCCTGGAACCTTCAGCCGTCGGAGTAGCCGCTGCGTACAGCGGAGCGTGAACATGGCCAGAGCTTCGCCCTCGTTTCAGTCGGTGCCAGCCATGCGGGGGAGGTCGGCCTTGAGCGATGCTCCTGTGCCCACCTAACGACGGGCAAATCAGCTGCAGGCTCTCGTGCCCGTGCCCACACTACCCTTCGTTCCTTAGTGCGCTCGGGGAGGGTACCGCCCGAGCGGGACCCTATGCCGCTCCGGCCTGTCAGCTGCATTTGCGGGTTAGGTGGCAGCCTTCGGGTCGCGCCCCTCCACCTCACCGACATCGAACGCCCGCCGAGCATGCCGCACGGTAAGGACGACCACGCGTTTGGGATCCAGCCGGTAAATCACTCGGTAGTGTCCGTAGAGAATCTCGCGCAAGTCCGGCCGTCCCACTTCGGGGACGATCCGGCCGCGCCTCGGGGCACGAGACAGGCCGGCCACTAGACGCACCAAGCCGTCGATCCAACGCCCCGCCGCGGCAGGTCGGTCGGCGGCGATGTAGCGCGAGATCTCGGCGGCCCGGTCGAGCGCCAGGGGCGCCCAGATAACCCTCACGCTCGGAGACGAGCGCGGAGTTCCCGGGCGACGGCGGTGTGGCTGAGCCCCTCGCCAGCCTGGATCTGGGCTTCGGCGGTGCGGATGTCCCGCAGGAGGGCCAACTCATCGAGCAGCCCCTCATAGGCCTCGACATCGAGCAAGACCGCAGCGCTCCGACCGTGCTGGGTCAGGATTACGGGCCGTTTGGTTTCCTGGACCTGTTGGACGACGGCCGCCGCATGGGCCCGGAACTCGGTCAGCGGTCGGATGTCCTCGCTCGGACGAACCCGCGGCATAGTGGCACCCTCGGCGTAGGGATACGGGCTAACGTACGTCTAAACGTACTGTCGAAGTCCGTCCTGCGCCAGATCGCCGCCCGGCGATTGCTGCCACCTAACGAAATGCGCATCAGCTGCAGGCCACAATGCTAGTGCCCGCACAAATCAACCCTTCCACTGTTTGGCCACAGGGAGCACCGCGCCCGTACGGAGGGTTGGCCCGCCCCGGCCTGTCGGCTGCATGCGCGGGTTAGGGGGCGGCAGCGGCGCAGGAGCCTGCCTTGCCATGCGCCGGTGTATGTACGTATACTTGTTACGTACATACACCCGAGATATCGATGCCGACTGCCAAGCGCCCGCACGCTAAGGACCGAAAGGTCCCCAAGACCTATCGGCTGAGCCCCAGCAAAGTGGCTGCCGCGCAGCGCATTCTGGGCACGCCCACCGCGACGGAGACGATCGAGGCCGCCCTCGATATGGTGGTCTTCCGGGACGAGCTGATCGCCGGCACCACCGCCATGCTCGGAATCGAGCTGACGCCTCCCGACCCACCCACCGCGTGAGCCCCGCGGTCGAACGGAAGTACGTCCTCGACACCAACCTGTTCATACAGGCCTTCCGGGACACCGCGGCCAACGCGGAGCTCCAGCGCTTCCACCAGCTGTTCGCCCCGTTCGAGTACCTGAGCGCTGTCGTGGCGCAGGAACTGCGAGCCGGGGCACGCTCGCCGACGGATCGGCGCCAGCTCGAGCGGTCCGTGTTGGAGCTGTACGCCCGGCGCGGTCGTGTGGTAACCCCCTCGACTCAGGCGTGGCACGACTCCGGCGATCTCTTCGCCGAGCTGGCCCGCCGCGAGGGCCGGGCAATCGGTCGCCTTTCCAAGGCCTTCGGCAACGACGTGTTGCTCGCCCTCTCGTGCCGGGAGCAGGGGCTCGTGCTGATCACCGACAACCGGCGTGACTTTGAGCGCATCGGTCGGGTGGTGCCGTTCCAGTTCGTGGATCGGTGGCCCTCTCCCCGAACCTGATTCTGCCGTCCCCCTAACGACTGGCGCATCAGCTGCAAACGACTCATGACAATCAAACGCTTCCGCTGTCGGGCCAGCCGGAGGCTAGCCAGCGGGC
>JBOHSC010000234.1:0-6987 GCA_050733115.1 Gemmatimonadales bacterium | reverse complement strand
CAGGAACGCGTCCACGCCCATGAGGTCAACGACCACGCCGCCCTTGATCTTCTTGACGAGCACGCCCTCGACCGGCTGATCGCTCTCGTAGGCCACGCGGATCTTCTCCCACACCCGCATGAAGTCGGCCTTCTTCTTGGAGAGCACGACCGCGCCCTCCTGGTCTTCCAGATGC
Source organism: Gemmatimonadales bacterium (assembly GCA_050733115.1). Lineage (GTDB taxonomy): Bacteria > Gemmatimonadota > Gemmatimonadetes > Gemmatimonadales > GWC2-71-9 > CAVVWJ01. The sequence goes on along the minus strand of JBOHSC010000234.1, from coordinate 6,812 downwards.
TCCAGGAAGACTTCGACTTCATCCCCTTCCTTGAGGGATTTGGGGTCCTTGAATTCGTCGAGTGGAACGGAGCCTTCGGATTTGAAACCGACGTCGAGGATGACCGCGTTGTCGGTGACCCGCAGGACCTTCGACTTGACGATTTCACCTTCGACGATCTGCGCCATGGTGCCCTCGTACATCGAGAGCATCTTTTCGTAGTCTTCGTCGGAGTAGTCTTCGTCGTAGAGGTCTTGCCGAACGCGGAGCCCGGTCGGTGAGATGAACTGGTCGTTAGCAGATGGTTGGAGTTGGTCGAGCATGCGGGGCTGGCCGTCCTTTGAACACCGCGCCTGAAAGGCCGCGGGACGAGGTGAGTTTTCCGCGACGGAAGTGCCGTGGAAGAGAGCCTCCTAAGTTAGCCTGGAGGATGGCCCAACGCAACGTAGGACATGGATTTGAGGAGACGCCATTCCGCGGCGGGCGAGTCATTCCTTCCGGAAGAGCGGCCGGGCCAGCTTCACGATGGTCCGGACCTGCTCCTGGAACTCGAGCGCCGTTGTATCCAGCGCCACGGCGTCCCCGGCGCGCCGCAGCGGGGCCACTGGGCGGGTTGAGTCGGCCCGATCACGGTCCGCGAGGGCCGCCGCCTCCGCCTCGAGACGCTGAGGATCCGGCTCGGCACCCCGCTGGGTGATCCGGCGTCCGGCTCGCACCTCGGGGCTCGCGGTCAGGAAGATCTTGAGGTCGGCATCGGGAAAGACCACCGTGCCGATGTCACGGCCGTCCACCACGACGTCGCGCCCGGCCCGGACGGTGGCCCGCAGACGGTTGTTGACCCACTCACGGATCTGGGGCACTGCAGAGACCGCCGAGACCCGGGCCGTAACCGCCTGCCCTCGGATCTCCGCGTCCACCGGCTCACCCTCGAGATAGGCATTGAACCCCGCCCCATCGGGCTGGAGCATCAGCCCGCGGTCCTCCGCCGCCCGGAGAATGGCCTCGGCGCCCAGCGTGTCGAGCGGATCGGCGCTGTCGAGGCCTCGGCGCGCGAGCTCGCGGAGCGCCACCAGCGTCACCCCCCGATAGAGCGATCCCGAATCGAGGTGGGCGAACCCGAGCTCCTCGGCCACGGCCCGCGCCGTGCTCGACTTGCCGGACGCCGATGGCCCGTCGATCGCGATCACGGTGCCGCTCATGGCGCCCCCTTCCGTCGAATGCCGCGAAGGACTTCCGGGAAACGGGGAAAGCTCACCGCGGCGCAGGCCATGTCGTCCACCTTGATCCGGGCGCCGTCGACCGTGCCCAGGACGGCGAACGCCATCGCCATGCGGTGATCGCCCGCGGAGCGTACCCGGCCGGCCGGCGGAGCCGAAACGCCTTCCACGATCAGATCGTCGCCGCGCACCTCGGCCCGTCCGCCCGAGGCCCGCAGATTCTCGGCGATGAGCGAGAGCCGGTCGCTCTCCTTCACCCGCAGCTCGCTCACCTCGCGAAACGTCGTCACCCCGCGCGCCCGCGACGCGAGAACAGCGAGGAGGGGAATCTCGTCGATGAGAGCGGGGATCTCGCCCGGCAAGACATCGGTGCCGTGCAGTGCGGCCGGCCCGGCGATCAAGGTGGCCACCGGCTCGCCGAAATGCTCCGAGACGCCTTCGATGGCGACCCTCGCGCCCATTCGCTCCAGCACCGTGAGAAACCCCGTGCGCGTGGGGTTGACCCCCACCCCGGCGACGCGAAGCTCGCCATCGTCGGCGAGGATCGCGGCACCGACCAGAAAAGCGGCAGAGGAGGGATCGCCGGGCACCTGGAGGTCGAACGGGTCGATTCTCCCGCCTGGACGGAATCCGATCCAGCCATCTTCCTCACCCACCTGATACCCCAATGCCCTGAGCATCCGCTCCGTGTGATCGCGCGACCGGCCATGTGGCTCGCGAATGTCCACCTCGACCTCCCCCGCCAGACCCGCGAGCAGGAGCGCGCTCTTGATCTGCGCGCTCGAGACGGGCATGGTGTAGCGGAGCGGGCGCAGCGCCCCTCCGCGAACCGTGAGCGGGAGCCCATCGCCATTCGTCTCTACGAACCGCGCGCCCATTTCAGTGAGGGGACCGGTCACCCGCCGCATGGGCCGGCGGCGGAGGGAAGCGTCGCCGGTGAGGGTGGCGCTGAAGCGGTGGCCGGCGAGAAGCCCCAGCAGGAGTCGCGTGGTCGTGCCGGAATTGCCGCAGTCGAGGGTGTCGGAGGGCCGCCGAAGCCGCCCTTTCCCCTGCACCGTCACCACCATCCCCCCACGAAGCGGCGTGACCCCGGCGCCGAGCTGCCTCAGCACTCGCGCTGTAGAGCGGGCATCGAGCGAGGTGAGCGCGCCGCCCAGGTGGCTCGTGCCGCGTGCCAGGGCCGCAAAGAGGAGCGCCCGGTGAGTGATGCTCTTGTCGCCCGGGACCCGGACGGTGCCGGCGACCTTCACCGGTCGATGCTCTCGCGGAAGCGCTGAGCGGTCGCGAGATACTCGCGTAATCCCTCGGCGTCGCCGGCGGCGACGAGCCTACGAAGCTCGGCCAGCTGCGACTCGGTGGCCGACAGCGCTTCGCCGATCGCCTCCCGGTTGAGCAGGAGAATGTCGAGCCACATCTCGGGGCTGCTCGCCGCCAGGCGCGTGGTGTCGCGGGCGCCGGTGCCGAACGAGAGCCCCGTGAGGCCCCTGTCGGCCAGGGTCTTGGCCAGCGCCGAGGCGACCGACTGCGGCAGGTGGCTGGTCCAGGCGAGCTGCCGGTCGTGCGCAGCGGCATCGATGAGAATGGGAGAGGCCTCGATGACGTCTTGCCAGAAGTAGGAGACCGCGCGGGCAGCCCGGTCGCCGCCGGGGCTGCCGGTCTCCGAGACGTAGACGACACAGCCTCGAAGCCGCTGAGGGGTCGCCGCGAGGAAGCCGGAGGCGTGGGTGCCGGCAAGAGGGTGGCTACCCGCAAAGCAGGCACCGAGCCCGCTGGCCACGGCGCGCTCGACTACCGGCGCCTTGACGCTACAGACGTCGGTGAGAAACGTCTCGGGCTCAAGGGAAGGCGCCAACGAGCCGAGAAGATCCAACGTCACCTGAGGGGGAACGGCCAGGACGACGAGTTGCACACCGATCACCGCCTGAGCCGGCGTATCGGCCAGCTCGGTGATGGCGGAGGCCTTCAGCGCCTGAACGCCGTCGGCACGCGAGCGCGAGTATCCGACGACCTTCGGAACGCCCGCGAGGCGGGCCTGCCAGGCGAGCGATCCTCCGATCGCACCGAGGCCGATGACCGCCAGCGACGTAGGCCGCATCAGTGCGCCCGCCCGAATGAGGCGGCTGCGGCCGCCGTGACTCCGTGAGGTCGGCCCGCAACCTATCGATATGGCGACTGATTCTCAACGGAACTTCCGCACTGCGCCCAGAGCAGAGATCCGGGCCCAGATGCGTACCGCCTCACTTCCCGTAATCGTCCTGACCGCACTTCAAGATGACACCGAGGAAAAGGCCCTGGACCTGGGCGCCCGCGACTACCTGACCACGCCGGTCCAGACCGGTTCGCTCGTCGCCAGGGTGCGCGCGGTGGTCAAACGAGTTAGGTCGTAATATCACAATGGCTTGCCGGGAATTCGGCGGCCACGGCGGGGGCCCATCCGCCCGCTTCTCGACCCCTCACTGGCGTGCTTTTTGCCAGCGGAACGGTGCATCGTGGCCAGAATTCTGATCGTCGAAGACAGCCCGGACAACATGAGGCTCTTCCCCACCGTGCTCGCCCAGAAGGGGCACGAGGTGACGGAGTTGACCGGCGGGGAGGAGTGCTCACCACGATCGATGCCGCCCCTCCCGAGCTGATCCTCATGGACATTCAGCTCCCGGGGACCGGGAGCGGGCGCTTCAGGCAGGCTTCGACGGATACATCACGAAGCCGATCGACATCAGGAGTTTTCCCGACCAGGTCAGGCGCGCGCTTGCCGGCGAGGGCGTAATGACGTGATCGGGCGCCTCGACCGGGACCCGAACGACAATGAGCCGAGAGATCACGACGCCCCCAAACCCCTCCGCCTCTCCGCCGCCTTCGGCCGAAAAGAAGGCGCTTCTCGACGCATTCGATACCGTCCTCAAGAGCCAGGCGGAAGAGCGCGACGCCAGCCAGCGCGATGCGGAGGCCCGGCGGCGGGCCCGTGCCAGCTCCCGGCCGCTGATGGGCGCGGCCACGGCGATCCTCCTGATGGTCGGCGCGTATCTGGCCATCGTGCAGCCTCCCTGGGTCTTCGCACCGCGCGCCACCCCGGAAACGCTGGCCCTCAAGGAAGCGAGCCTTCGCGTGTCGATCGCGAACGCGGCGCAGCACGTCGAGCGCTACCGCAAGCGCAACGCCCGGCTTCCCGAATCTCTCGCCGAGGCGGGAGCGCGGAGCGGTGGCCTCCGGTACGACCGGCTCGGACCGGAGAATTTCCGGCTAGCCGGCGAGAATGGGCCGGCCCATGTGACGTTCACGTCGGGAGAGTCGCTGCCGGATTTTCTCGGTAACAGCTATCCGATCATCACACGGAGACCGCGATGAGCGTGACCCGCAGGGGGTTCACCTTCATCGAGATGCTGATCGTCATGATCGTGCTCGGGATTCTCGCGGCGCTCGCCACGCTCAAGTACATCGATCTCAAGAACAGGGCGCTCACCGCTCAAGCCGCCGCCGACATGGAGGCGGTGCGGCTCGCAGCCTACAGCACCTGGTATGAGACGGGTTCGTGGCCCGCGGACGCGGGACCGGGGGTGGTACCACCCGAGATGCTGCCTTACCTCGCGAGGGGCTTCACCTTTACCCGGCAGGAATACAGCCTCGACTGGGAGAACTTCGTGCCGCCGGGTGGCGGTCCCTCGGCCGGGATGCAGCTCGGCGTCGTGATCAGCTCCACCAACCCCCGCATGCAGCTGGCACTCGAGCAGACCCTCGGCAACAAGGGACCTTTCTTCATTACCGGCAACGATCTCACCTTCGTGATCATCGGCCCCGACGGACAGAGCTGATTCAGGAAAGCTCCTTGCGGAATTGCTCCAGCCCTTCAGGAGGACCAGGGAACTTCGGGCCCAGCCCCTCCAGCGTGTCCACCACCATCTGAGCCATCAGCACGTCGCGCGGCAGCTTCCTTTCGGCCGGCACCACATACCAGGGCGCCTCCGGTGTGCTGGTGCGAGCAAGCGCCTCCTGGTACGCCTGCGTGTAGTCATCCCATAGCTGGCGCTCACCCAGGTCCTTCGGATTGAACTTCCAGTACTTGGCGGGATCGTCGAGCCGATCCTCCAGTCGCTTCCGCTGCTCCTCCTTCGAGACGTGCAGGAAGAACTTGCGGATCGTCACCCCATTCTCCGTGAGATGTTGCTCGAAGCTGGCGATCTGCTGGTACCGGCGCTGCCACACATCCTCGGGCACCAGATTGTGCACCCTCACCACCAGCACGTCCTCGTAGTGTGACCTGTTGAAAACGCCGACGAGTCCCTTCGGCGGCACAGCCGCATGGATTCTCCAGAGAAAATCGTGGCTGAGCTCGAGGGGACTCGGCACCTTGAACCCGGTGATGGTGCATCCCTGGGGATCGAGTGCTCCGAACACCCTCCGGATCGTGCTGTCCTTCCCGCTTCCGTCCCGTCCCTGCAGCACTATGAGAACGGCCCGCTTCGACTCGGCGAAGAGAGTGGTCTGCAGCTCGTCCATTCTCTTTCCCAGAGAGTCGAGCCGCTCCCGCATCTCGTCCTTGTCGGGCAGCTTGCCACCGTAACGGGCGGTGGCGTCGGACAGGTCGGGGGTAACTCCGGGAGCAACTGGATCGAGCTGCATCATATTCCTCACCGAGAGGATCGGGCTAACGCATGGCCTCGTGCTGCAGAAGCATCAGGGAATGCGCCGCGAGGTGTACTTGTCCTCCCCTGACGGCGCGCGGCTGCGGGTGCGCGGTGTTGAGCATCTCGCTCCACGACCCCGGCCTCTCCATCGGCGGCAGCGTGAAGGTGCGTGACCGGGCGCCGCCGTTCAGGAGCAGGAGAATCGCCTCGCCCCGGGCCGTGCGTCCTCGCTCGTCGACTTCGTCGGTGGCCTCGCCGCGGATGAGCATGCCGAGGACATGGTTGCTATGGTCGGCCCACTGCTCGTCACCCATCTCCCGGCCATCGGGCCCAAGCCATGTCAGATCCTTTCCGGCAGACCCCTGCCGTGGCTCGTGCCGGAAGAACCGCCGGCGCCGCAATACCGGGTTGGCCGCGCGCACGCCGAGCACCTGGCGGGTGAACTCGAGCATTTCGCGCTCCAGCGGGGACAGCTTCCAGTTGACCCAGGTGAGCGGGTTGTCCTGGCAGTAGCCGTTGTTGTTGCCGAGCTGAGTCCGCCCCATCTCGTCGCCGTGGGAGAGCATGGGCACACCCTGCGAGAACGCCAGGGTGGCCAGGAGATTGCGCTTGATGCGCTCCCGCATGCGTACCACGTGCACCGCATCACTGGGGCCCTCCACGCCCCAGTTCCGGCTCATGTTGTTGTCGGCGCCATCATGGTTGGCCTCGCCGTTGGCCTCGTTGTGCTTGTGCTCGTAGCTCACCAGGTCGTGCAGCGTGAAGCCGTCGTGACAGGTGACGAAATTGATGCTCGCCTGCGGAGCGCGCCGGCTCACCTCGTAGATGTCGCTGCTCCCCGCCAGCCGCGACGCGAGCTGGCCGACCTGCCCTCCGTCGCCGCGCCAGAATTTCCGCGCGGTATCGCGGTAGAGACCATTCCATTCACCCCACCCGATAGGAAAGCGGCCGACTTGATAGCCGTCAGGGCCGAGGTCCCACGGCTCGGCGATGA
>JBOHSC010000233.1:0-3939 GCA_050733115.1 Gemmatimonadales bacterium | reverse complement strand
CGCACGTGACCGGCCGGGTGGCCAACGTGGGGACCGGTAGCGGGTGCATCGCGCTGAGCCTCGCCGCGGAGGGGGCCTTCTCGGAGGTAGTGGGTACCGACCTCTCGGCCGATGCGTTGGCGCTGGCCCGGGAAAATCGCGAGCGGTCGGGAAGCCGAGTCGCTCTGGTACAGGGTAATCTCTGCGGTCCCCTCCGTCATGGGGCGTTCGACGCGCTCATCTCGAATCCCCCCTATCTTACTGCAGGCGAGTACGCCACCCTCGACCCATCGGTGCTCCACTGGGAGCCGCGGCAAGCGCTGGTCGGGGGCGAGGATGGGCTGGAGCACATCTTCCGGATACTCGACGAGGGACGCGAGGTGATGCGTGCAGGTGGATGGGTGGCGCTGGAAGTCGATTGCAATCGGGCGGGGGAGTGTGCCGGACGGGCCGGCGCACTGGGATGGACCGATGTTGCCATCCACGCGGACCTTTTCGGCCGCGAGCGGTATCTGCTCGCGCGGAGGAGCGACACACAGTGATCTGGGACAAGGCGCAGGACCTCGGACGACTCATCGGCCAGTCGACGGAATATCAGTCGTTGCGGCGGGCGGAATCGTCGCTCCGCGAAGACGCCGACACCGTCGCCAAGCTGGATCTGATCCAGACCCTGGCGCGTCAGGTGGACCAGGCCGTCTCGACGGGCAAGATGCCGGATCAGGCTACCGCCGAGTCATACGAGAATGCGGTGCGCGAGCTGGAGATGAGCCCGGTGGGACAGGCGTACGTCGTTGCCCGCGCGAATTTCGAGAAACTGATGACCAAGGTCAATCAGCAGATCAGCGATGGCATGGAGAAGGGCGCGGCCAGCAGCATCATCACGCTGGGATGACTTCCCGGGGTCTCTTCGTGGTGCTCGAGGGGCCGGAAGGCTCGGGCAAATCCACGCTGGTCGAGCCATTGGCCGCACGAATGCGCGAGCGCGGGGCCGATCCCGTCGTGGTCCGCGAGCCTGGCACCACCAGGGCCGCGGAGATAGCGCGGCAGGCGTTGCTCGATCCAGAGCATCCCGTCGGTCCGCTGGCGGAGCTCTTTCTTTACCTCGCCGCCCGGGCCGACCTGGTGCAGCGGATCATCGAGCCCGCGCTGGCCTCGGGTCGGCCGGTTTTGTCGGATCGGTTCGCCCTCTCCACCGAGGCCTACCAGATGGCGGGGCGCGGCCTTCCCGCCGAGGTGGTACTGCCGGCCAACCGTGCGGCGGCGGGCGGGCTTCGTCCCGACGTCACGCTGATCATCGACCTCCCGCCCGAGGTCGGCCGGGCGCGTCAGGAGGCCGCCGGAAAGCGACTCGACCGGCTCGATCAGGAGAGCCGTGAATTTCATGATCGGGTCAGCGCGTACTACCTTGGCGTGCGGGGCGATGGAGTGCTGCACCTGGACGGGCGCTTGGCGCCGGACCGGCTCTTGCAGGCCGCATGGGGCGAGGTGGTTCGAGCGGCTCCCGGAAGATTCGGCGGGACAACTGATTGAGGGCGACATCGAGAGCCCGGCCGTGAAGACGGTCGAGGCCATTCTGCGGGAGTGGAGGCTGTTATGAGGCAGCGGTGGGGTGTCATCGGGGTGGTGGCGGTGATCTCGTTCCTGAGCGGCGGCTGGCTGTTGCAACGCGGCGTGGCAAGCGGCGGCAACGTATACCAGCAGGCGCGGCTCTTCGACGACGTGCTCGGCCATGTCAGCGCCTATTACGTCGATTCGATCGGCGAGGGGCAGCTCTACGACCAGGCCGCGCGCGGCATGCTCGAGCAGCTCAAGGACCCATACTCGGTTCTCCTCACCGGTGACGACTACAAATCGCTGACCGAACAGACCTCAGGCAACTATGCAGGGCTCGGCATTCAGATCGACGTCCGCGACGGCTGGATCACTGTCGTAGCCCCGCTCCCCGAAACGCCGGCGGAGCGTGCGGGCGTCCAGACGGGTGACCAGATCATCGAAGTGGACGGCAAGTCCACCGAAGGCTGGAAGAACGATCAGGCGGTCAAGGCGCTTCGTGGCGAGGCCGGCACCAAGATCAACCTCGCCGTACGCCGCCTCGGCATCGCCGAGCCGATCAACTATTCGCTGGTCCGGGCGCAGATCCACATCCGCTCGGTGCCGTCCGGCACGCTCTTCGACGGCGGCATCGGATACATCTCGCTCAATCCGGTTGCCGAAACCTCGGCCGACGAGCTGCGCGAGGAGATCATTTCGATGAAGTCGAAGGGGATGAAGTCCCTCATCCTCGACCTGCGCCTCAACCCGGGCGGGCTGCTCGATCAGGGCGTCAAGGTGGCCGACCTCTTCCTCGACCCCAAGCAGGAAATCGTGGCGACGCGCGGCCGGGCCCGTGGGTCCACCAAGGAGTTTTACGACGACGCGCGGCAGACGTGGCCGGAAATGCCCATTGTCGTCCTGGTGAACGACGGCACGGCCAGCGCCGCGGAGATCATCGCGGGTGCCCTTCAGGACCACGATCGCGCCGTTGTGGTGGGCACCCCCACCTTCGGCAAGGGCCTGGTGCAAACCCTCTTCCCGCTCGGCGACGGGGTCGCGCTCAAGCTCACCACTGCGCGGTGGTACACGCCGAGTGGCCGCACCATCCAGCGCGTGGCGAAGAGCGAGGAAGACCAGGCCGAGCAGGCGGCCACCGACGTCGCCGACACGATGCCCGGCTCCCCGAACAAGGAGCACTCCGATTCGGCCATCGAGAAGCGGCCCATCTTCCATACCGACGCGGGACGGGTTGTCCGCGGCGGCGGCGGCATCGTGCCCGACCTGGTCATCAGACCGGACAGTCTGACGCCCGGCGAGCGCGAGTTTGCGAAGGAGCTGGGCAGCCACGTTCCGCAGTATCGAGACGTGCTCACCACTTACGCCCTCGATGCCAAGAAGAACGGCCAGGTCAAGTCCGAGGACTTCAAGATTACGCCCGAAATGCGCCAGCAGCTGCAGCAGCGGCTCAGGGCGAAGGGTGTCGAACTGTCTCCGGCGGCGTTCGACTCCGCCTCCCGGCTGGTCGACGACCAGCTCGGCTACGAGATCGCCCGGTACGTCTTCGGCCGGCCGGCGGAATTCCGCCGCAGGGTCCGGGACGACGAGCAGATGCAGGCGGCCATGGACCTGCTCCGCAAGGCGCAGACGCCCAAGGATCTCCTGAGTCTGGCCACCTCGAGCAGGGCCGCGGCGCCGGCGCAGAACTAGCAGGCGGCGCCGGTCACGAAAGGAGCTCCCCGACGAATCGGCGCATTGCGATCGTGGGCGCGGGGAGGATGGGGCAGGGGCTCGCTCTGGCGCTCGGCCGGACGGGTGCGGAGGTGGCACTCCTCACTCGAAGCTCCCAGCCCTGGGGGCAGGTCACCCGCGGCGTCAGCCTCGTGCTCATCGCCACGCCCGACAGTGCGATCGGCGAAACCGCCGCGGCCCTGGCCGCCCAGGATGCCATCGGGGCGGAGCAAGTGGTGCTGCACCTTTCGGGGCTCCTCGACCGCAACGCACTCGCGAGCCTCGCGCCCACCGGCGCGGGGCTCGGCTCGTTTCATCCCCTCCAGACCATCTCCGATCCCTCCACCGCGCCGGCCCGGCTCCTCGGCGCCTACGCGGGCATCGAGGGCGATCCGCGGGCCGTGAGCGAAGCCGAGTCCCTCGCCGCTTCCCTCGGGATGCGTCCCGTGCGTCTGACGCCCGAGCTCAAGCCGGCGTATCATGCGGGAGCGGTGTTCGCCTCGAACTACGTCGTGGCGCTGGCGGGCGTCGCCGAGCGGCTGGCGCGGAGTGCCGGCGTACCCGAGGCCGACGCGCTTCGGCTCTATCTGCCGTTGTTGAGAAGTGCCGCGGCCAATCTGGATGCCGGACCGGTGGCGGCACTCACGGGCCCCATCGCTCGCGGCGATGCCGACACCGTCGTGGCGCACCTGGCGGCCC